>NZ_JAQUZF010000033.1:0-24085 GCF_028691475.1 Anaeromusa sp. | reverse complement strand
CCCATACACATAAGCCGATACTACTAAAAAAATCAAGCCAGCCGCAGCTAACGCCGTACCCACGCCATGGGTAAGCGCATTCACACGTTCTTCCACCGGCCTTCCCTCCTTTTGCTGCTGCATTTCTGCCAGCTTTTATTATACCATAGGCCTTGAGGACAGCCAAAAAACGAACAGTAGTGAAAGCTAAACGAAGCGGTGTCTGCGTCTTTGAAAACAAGGACGCAAACACCGCTTCGTTATAAAATTATCGTTTCAAAAAGTGACTGCGCCAAGCTTCAAAGCGCGCCGTGAGTTTCTCTACCACCACGAACAATACGGGAATGATAAAAATCCCCAACGCCGTAGCCATGAGCATACCACCCACAACAGCCGTCCCCATGGAATTTCTCGCACCGGCGCCAGCGCCTGTGGCAATCATCAAGGGCAAGCAGCCGATAATAAAGGCGAAAGAAGTCATCAAAATAGGACGCAAGCGCAGCTTGGCCGCTTCAATAGCCGCTTCCATAAGGGGCATGCCTTTATCGAAGCGCACTTTAGCAAATTCTACAATCAAAATTGCATTCTTCGCGGCTAAACCAATCAGCATGACCAAGCCAATCTGCATATAGATATTGTTTTCCTGACTAAAGAGATATTGGAATAAGAACGCGCCGAAAATGCCGGTTGGCACGGAAAGAAGCACCGCAAAAGGCACGCTCCAGCTTTCATAAAGCGCCGCCAGGCACAAGAAGACGAAAACAAGAGCCAGACCAAACACGACCGGCGCCCTGCCTCCGGAAACCTTCTCCTCACGACTTTGGCCCGACCATTCATAAGTGTAGCCGCTTGGCAGCACTTCCTTGGCTACTTCGTCTAAAGCTGTCATGGCCTGTCCGGAGCTGTAGCCAACTGCCTGGGTGCCGTTGATTTTTACGGCCTTGTAGCCATTATAACGAGTAATATTGGCTGCCGATTTGGTTTTGCGCGGCGTCACCAGCGTATTCAGAGGCACCATCGTATTGTTGGAGCTTTTTACAAAGAGATAACGCAAGGCGTCCACATCGCCGCGGAAAGGCGCCTCCGCCTGAGCAATAACCTTGTAGCTGCGTCCGTATTTGTTGAAATCGTTAATCTGCAGCCCCCCCAGGAATACCTGCATTGTTGAGAAAATATCATTTACATCAACGCCCATTTTTTCCGCCTTTGCGCGGTCCACCTCAAATTCATACCCAGGCGTATCGGTGGTAAAAGTAGTCGTAGCTGAGGCAATTTCAGGACGTTCCTTAACAGCGGCAATAAAACGCCTTGTAACTGCATCCAGATTTTCCAGCGTGCCCCCGCTGCGGTCTTCCAGCATAAAGGTATAACCGCCTACGCTGCCTAAGCCTGGCAAGGCTGGCGGCGCGAAGGGAAGCACCTTCCCCCCTGCTAATTGTGCGCCACTGGCAAAGGCTTGCTTGACCAGATTTTTCACCTGCGTTTGTTCGCTGGTTCGCTCCGACCAAGGTGTCAAAGAAACGAAAATAGTACCGCCATTGGCTTTGGCAGTGCCTCCCATCAGATCAAAACCGGAAACTGCCATGACATTGTCCACACCATGCTGTTTGCGAATGACCGATACCACCTCTGACATGAACTCGGCTGTTCGATTCAAGGAAGTTGACTCCGGCAATGATACCGAAACCATATACCGTCCCTGATCTTCATCAGGAACAAAGGAACTGGGAACAAAGGAAAATAATACCCCCAGCATGCCAATCAGCCCCGCCAGCAGCATAATGCACAAGCGCGCCCGCGGAATAATCCCGCCCAGACGCCGGCCATAACCTTCTGTCTTACGTTCAAACCATTCATTAAAAGCTTCAAAAAACCGGCCCAATCTTCCTTGATGCGCCTGGGGATCATGGGGTTTTAAAAGCAGCGTACACAAGGCCGGCGTCAGCGAGAGGGCGACAATCGCCGACAACGCCATGGACACCGCAATTGTCAACGCAAATTGCCGATACAAAATCCCCATCATACCGCCAAAAAAAGCTACCGGAATAAATACCGACGCCAGCACGAAGGCAATGGCTACTACCGGACCAGACACTTCGGACATGGCCATTTTCGTAGCCTCGACAGGCGAAAGTCCTTTATATCGCATATGATGTTCCACTGCTTCAATAACAACAATAGCATCGTCAACTACCAGGCCAATAGCCAGTACCATCGCAAACAAAGTAAGCGTATTAATCGTAAACCCAAGCAACACAAACGCCCCAAAGGTACCAATTAACGATACTGGAATAGCCAGCATGGGAATCAAAGTCGCCCGCCAGCTCTGCAAGAAGAGAAACACTACCAATACCACCAGGAACATGGCTTCGGCAAAGCTTTTGGCCACTTCCGCAATGGACTCATCCACAAAGCGCGTATTGTCCACAACGGTCGTATACTTCATCCCTGCGGGAAAGTCTTGTGCCAAACGATCCAGGGTTGCTTTAACCTCGCCCACCGTTTGCAGCGCATTGGCATCACTGGTCAGCTTGATGGCAAACCCGGCAGCCGGATGGCCGTTCAATTCGCTGGAAAAAGTATATTCTTTACTGCCCAGCTCGACCCGGGCAATATCCTTCAGCCGCACAAAAGAACCGTCCCCTTGGGCCCGAACAATGATATTTTCAAATTCTTTGGGGTCTTCCAAACGGCCTTTTACTCTTGTTGAATACTGATGCTCCTGCTTTCCGGCCATAGGCATTTGCCCCAGACTGCCGGATGCGGCCTGTTTGTTTTGATTTTCCACGGCGGTTTTTACTTCCGATGTAGAAATTCCAAGGTGCGCCATTTTTTCGGGCTGCAGCCAAATTCGCATGCTGTAGTCCGCACCAAAAGCCATAATATCGCCTACGCCGGAAATTCGTTTCAGTTCATCGATAATAAAAATACTCCCGTAGTTTTTGAGAAAATTACGATCATATAGATTTTCCTCTGACCACAGGGTAAACACCATCGCCGTGTCCTGCGAAGCCTTACGGGTACTCACCCCTATGTCCTGAACGCTTACAGGCAGCCCAGGCGTTGCCTCCGAGACACGACTTTGGGTCTGTACCGACGCCATATCTGAGTTTTTTCCTGATTCAAATTGCACACTCAGCGAATAGGAACCGGCGTCAGAACTTGTGGAAGACATATAAACCATGCCTTCAGCGCCATTTATTTTGTCTTCCACAATCTGAGCTACAGACTGGTTAACAACGTCCGCATTGGCCCCTTGATACGTTGCACTCACCGATACAATCGGCGGCGAAATATTGGGGTATTGCGCCACAGGCAGCTGTGCTGCTGCCAGCAGACCTGCAATCGTAATGAGTAACGACAGCACGATAGCAAAAATCGGCCGTTCGATAAAAAACTTAGCCATGCTGATTCCTCCTCAGATTATTTCTCAAATGGATTCTGGAGAAAGCAGCGCAACCGATAACTGAGCTCCCTGCTTCACTTTGTCGACGCCTTCCACAACGACCCTGTCCCCTGCAGCCAGACCGGATTCGACAATATACCAATTTCCAACCTTTTCTCCGACCTTAACAGGACGGCTTTCGGCCGTATCAGCAGTGGTAACCACGGTAACAAAGGTATTGTCCAGCATCTCTTTCACCGCACGCTGAGGAACCAACATCGCCTTTTGACGCAGCTCACCCGGTGCCACCACCTTGGCAAAAAGCCCGGGCAGCAGCGTACGTTGCGCATTATTAAACACCGCTTTTAAGGTAATCGTACCTGTAGTGTCGTTGATCCCCTTATCCACCTGCTCCAGCTGCCCAAGTTCAGGATATACCGAACCATCGCTAAGAACCAGCTGCAGCTGACTGCGAAAGGAATCCGGCAAGAGGCCATTCCCCTGGCGCACCAATTTTAAGTACTCGTTTTCGCTCATACTAAACTGCACCCATACCGGGTCCAGAGAGGAAACCGAGCCCAGAACAGTAGAACCGGCCACTGCAAACTGGCCGGCACTGACATCATTCACGTCAATGCGGCCGTCAACAGGAGATACAATCAGCGTATCTGCTCTGTTTTCCATTGCTTCTTGCAAATTAGCCTCGTTCATCGCCACATCGGCTTCATTCTGATCCACTTGGGAGCGGTAGGAATCCACAGTTTGCTGCGAAACGCCCTGTACCGCAGCCAAACTCTCGTAACGCGCCAGATCGCGCTGCGAATTAATCAAAGTCGCCCGCGACTTGTTTAATGATGCTTGAGCCGCCCGAATAGCCGACTGGTACTGTTTGTCGTCGATTCGGAACAACGGCTGCCCTTTGGTAACAGCAGCGCCTCCCTGTACCATTTTGGCAACCACAACGCCGCTCACTTTAGAAATAATTTTAACTTCTTCCTTGGCTTTAACCTGCCCGACAAATTCATACGAGATCCGTGCATCCTGCTGCTGCACCTGCACCGCTTTAACCGCAATGGCCGGAGCCGCCTGCGTTTTAGAGCCTCCGCCCAGCCAGCCTGCCTTGTAACCAACCAAGCCCAGACATAGCAGCACCACACCGATAATTACATAATGATTTTTTGACATGTTTCTTTGCATGACGCACGCAACCCCTTTTTTTCGCTTTTGCTGTTCTATTGTACCAAGATTATGTGACAGTTTGGTTACAGTTTTATGCCCCCGCCAGGTCAAGCAAAAAAGAAAAGCTATGCCCCGTAAGCATAGCTTTTCCAGTCTTTACCGCTTATTCCACTGGACGTCCCATGGAGTACTCCAGTTTCGCCTTATTGATATTGTAGTCATACAACGCCTGAAGGCTGTCCCGTTTGGCTTGATCTAAGGATAATACCGAATCCCTCAAATCAAGGTTTGTGCCCACGCCTACTTCATAACGCATTTTTTGAATGCTCAGGCTTTCTTCCGCCTGCTGAATCGCCACTTTATTCGTCTCGATACGCTTGGCCGCTTCCTGCATGCTTAAATAATACTGCCGAACTTCCAGCAAGACTGCATCTTCTTCTTTGCCTTTTTGCTCGTTAACCATGTTCAAGTTATGTTTGGCCTGTTCCACCTGCGCCCCGGTTACGCCGGAGTCAAACAAGTTCAAGGAGGTTGTTAGCGAAACCGACCAGTTGCTGTTTTTCGAGCCTGGAAAATCTTCATCATTCCAGCCCTGGGACGCCGATAAATTGACCGTAGGGCGATAGCCGCTACGCGCTACATCAATGCCCTCTTTAGCGCTATTCATCTTAGCCTTATATTGGGCAATCTCCGGACGATGCTCTTTGGCATAAGCCAAGCACTCTTCCAGCGACAATGGATAGCCTTCAGAATTAAAAGCGTCCTTTAATTCCAACTCGGTTCCATGAGGCAGCTGCAGTTCATTGTTCAGCGCCGCCACGGCATTGCGATAGTTGTTTTCCGCCTGCACCTGGCTGTCCTGCGCTTTCGCCAAGTCGACCTGACTGGTCAACACGTCCAGCTTGGCCACCATACCTGCAGCGTATTTGTTTTCGACCAGCTTTAAATGGTCTTCGTAATTCTTGGTTGTATCCTGGCTTACTTGCCAAATTTTCTGGTACTCCAAGACGGACAAATAATTGCTTACCACATTCAATTTGACCTGCTGCTGCGCCGCGTTCACATCCAAATCGGCAACGCGCAACGCCTCTTCAGCCTGCTTGATTTTTCCTTCCAGACTGCCGCCGCTATAAATGGGCAGCGTCAGCGCCACTTTATTTTGAAAGCTATTTACGCTTTGAGCCACCGTATCCGTATGGGTGAAAGACGCAGCAAGGCCTTTATTATTTTTCGCCTCTTTCAAACTCCAATAGCTTTTTTCTCGGGCTTCTTTGGCATAGGATAAATCATAATGCTTGGCTAGCGCCATCTGAACGCTTTCCTCCAAGGACAATTGCATCGGCGCCGCTGCCGCATGCGCCGTCCCCAGCAGACTGATGCAAAGCAGGGCGGACACGCCTCCGACAAGCAATTTTCTCATAGGTACCTCCCAAATCTAGGCTCAAGAAGCCATTCCTAGCTTCTTACCATTCAATTGCTGTTATTGTATCAAATGTTCGTGACAGATTTGTTACAGTTTTTATTTTCTTTTGTTCACAAAGCGTTTTCAGCGCCAAGCTTGTGGATTCAGTCCTTGCAGCTCTTCTAAAACGAACAGTCCGTCTTTGCGCACCAAGCGACCATCAAACCAAATCTCCCCGCCGCCGTACGCTGGCGTCTGCATGCACACCAAATCCCAATGAATAGCGGAGCGATTGCCGTTGTCCGTATTTTCATAAGCATTTCCCGGTGTGAAATGGAAGCTGCCGGAAATTTTTTCATCAAACAAAATATCGCCCATCGGCTTGGTAATGTGCGGATTCACGCCTAATGCAAACTCGCCAATGTAGCGCGCGCCTTCATCGGTATCCAAGATCTGGTTCAATTGTTCCGTATGATTGGCTGTAGCCTTCACAATCCGCCCCTGGGCAAATTCCAGGCGCACATCTGCAAAGGTTACCCCTTGGTATACGCTCGGGCAATTGTAGGAGATTACTCCGTTCACCGACTGTTTCACTGGCGCCGTAAAGACTTCACCGTCGGGAATGTTACGCAAACCGCAAGATTTGCTCACCGCAACACCTTCAAGAGAAAATGTAAGATCGGTTCCTTGCCCCAAGATGCGCACTTCCTTCGTTTTTTCCATAAGTTTAAGCAGCGGTTCTTCCGCCTCCGCCAGACGGGAATAATCCAAGTTCGTAACTTGAAAATAGAAATCCCGAAAAGCCGCCGTGCTCATGCCGGACATCTGCGCCATCGCCGCATTGGGATAACGCAGAACGCACCATTTTGTACGGTTAACCCGCACCTCCGAGTGCACCGGATGCCACCATAGGCGTTGATAAAGCTGTGATTGCTCCTGCGGCAAGTCCGCCATCTCGCTATGGTTATAGTACGCTCGCAAACCTATGTAAGCATCCATTTCTTCCATCCGCGCCTTTTCCCAGGCGGCCATACGCTCTACCTGCGAAGCAGCGCACTGGCGCAGCAGTTCCCGCTGGAGCACCATATTTTTCACGCTGACAAAGGGAACGCCGCCGGCCTTGTACGCTGCCGCCACCAGTTCCTGCGCTAAATCTTCGCCTCCGTCAAACACTTCGATTAAAATTTTTTCACCCGGCTGCAGCTCCACCGAATAATTAATAAGATTTCCCGCCAGCTTTACAATACGTTCTTCCGCCATGATCGTTCCTCCTGTTTTTCCGCAATATCTAAAGGGACGGGTATTACTCCCATAAATAACAAGCCGCCAGGTGCCGTTCCGACGCCACCGCCCGCAAAGCCGGCCGCTCACGTCGGCAGCGTTCCATAGCCTTAGGACACCGAGGCGCAAAAGCGCAGCCAGGCGGCGGATTGGCAGGCGACGGTACATCTCCCTGCAAGATAATACGCTCGCGTTTGCGTTTGGGATTCGCCGCGGGAATCGCCGAAAGCAAAGCCTGCGTATAAGGATGCAGGGGCTGGCTGTACAATTCTTCCGCTGGGGCGCACTCCAATAGACGTCCAAGATACATAACCCCGACGCGATCGCTGATATGACGCACCACCGACAAGTCATGAGAAATGAACAGATACGTCAGGCCCAACTGTTGCTGAAGCTCCTGCAATAAATTGAGAATCTGCGCTTGTATGGAAACGTCCAGCGCCGAAACTGGCTCATCGGCAATAATTAATTTAGGCCGCAGCGCCAAGGCCCGGGCAATGCCGATCCTTTGCCGCTGACCGCCCGAAAACTCGTGAGGATAACGACTGCCATACTCCAACGGCAAGCCGCATAATTCGAGAGTTTCCTCCACTTGCCGCCGTAACGCAGCGGCATCCTTCAAGCCGTGAGCAGCCAAGGCTTCGCCGACAATATCAAATACGCACATGCGGGGATTTAGCGAGGCATAAGGATCCTGAAATATCATCTGAAAATCCCGCCGTTTACGACGCAAAGCCATGCTTCCCAGCTCCGCCAAATCTTCGCCTTCAAAAAAAATCTTCCCTGCCGTAGGCTCCAGCAAACGCAGAATCGTACGTCCTGCCGTTGATTTACCACAGCCCGATTCGCCCACCAGGCCAAAGGTTTCTCCCTCAAACAGGGAAAAGGAAAGATCATCTACGGCTTTGACTTGCCCTACTACTTTGCCGTTAAGACCGCCGCGCACAT
Source organism: Anaeromusa sp. (assembly GCF_028691475.1). NCBI lineage: Bacteria > Bacillati > Bacillota > Negativicutes > Selenomonadales > Sporomusaceae > Anaeromusa > Anaeromusa sp. The sequence continues at coordinate 15,911 of NZ_JAQUZF010000033.1, read as the reverse complement.
CAAAGTATTTCTTTAGGCCCTTCACTTCTAAAATCGGCGTTTGCACTGCTGCGCTCCCCCCTTTCTTCATACAGCCAGCAACGGCAATAATGACCGTCCTTCATCTGCTCCAGCAAGGGAGGATGTTCTCGGCAGCGTGCTGCTGCGTGAGGACAGCGAGGTCCAAAGCGGCAGCCTGCCGGCATGCAATGCAAGGAGGGCACCTGCCCGGGAATAGGCTGCAGCCGTTCTTCCTTACGGTCATGCCAAGGTATGGACTGCAAAAGCCCGCGGGTGTACGGATGCAAAGGCGCGTCAAATAAGACCTCCACACTGGCTTCCTCCACAACCTGACCAGCGTACATAACGATAACCCGGTCACATAATTCCGCCACTACGCCCAGATCATGCGTAATAAGCAAAACCCCCACGTCAGTTTCTTCCCTCAGATTACGCAGCAGTTCCAATATCTGCGCCTGGATGGTTACATCCAAGGCGGTTGTCGGTTCATCGGCAATTAAAAGACGAGGTCTGCAGGCCAGCGCCATAGCAATCATCACTCGCTGCCGCATGCCGCCGGACAGTTGGTGCGGGTATTCTGCGCAAATTTCCTGCGGCCGTGGTATGCCTACTTTCGTCAGCATTTCCACGGACAAAGTCCGCGCCTCCGGTCTCGATACTTGACGGTGCAGCAACGACACCTCATCCAACTGCTGACCAATAGTCTGCACTGGATTGAGCGACGTCATCGGCTCCTGAAACACCATAGAGAACATATTGCCCCGTAACGAACACATATTTTTTTCCGGCAGCGTCAGCACATCAACTCCATCTACCAGCACCGCCCCAGACACGTGCGCCCGTTCTTCCAAGAGGCGCATAATGGCTAAAGCCGTCACCGACTTGCCGCAGCCGGACTCCCCCACCAGGCCCACTACTTCTCCAGCCTGCAGCTGAAAGGACAAGTCCGCCACCGCCGCAACCGCCTGTGCTCCTTCGCCAAAGGAAATATTCAAATTCTGAACTTCTAAAATTCTTTGCGCCATTCGTTCTGTATCCCCCGCCTTATTTTAGCTATTATGCCTATTCGCTAAACACAGCGTCCTTCCCTGCCGTTTTGGCAAGGACCACCGACTTATTCCGTCCAAGACAGAGAGGACGAAAAATAAAAAGCAGGCTGCCAGGAAAAGCAATCTTCCGTAGCAAACCTGCTGTCGCTTACAAATTAATGGATCGCTTTTTTCTTAAAGCGCCCGCCCATAACCTCATGGACATCCGAAATAGTCACAAAAGCCGTCTCATCCCATTCGCTGACAATCGACTTGAGTTTCGCCACTTCCAAGCGCGTCACCACGCAATACAGCACCGGCTTCTCCTCTTTGCTGTAACCGCCTGTAGCATGCAGAATGGTAACGCCTCTGCCAAGGCGCGCCATCAAGGCATCGCGGATGTCTTCCATTTGATCGGAAATAATATAAACTGCTTTTGATTCATCCAAGCCGCGCAAAGTAATATCGATAACTTTAAAGGCTATAAAATAGGTCACAAGAGAATACATGGCCTTATCCCAGGAAAAAACAAAACCAGCCGCTGTCAAAATAAACAAATTGAAGAACATGATAATTTCTCCAATAGAAAAGCTAGTGCGTTTATCCATCAGGATGGCAATCATCTCCGTACCGTCTGTACAGCCGCCATGCCGAATAATAATACCGATGCCGACGCCAATGGTAATACCGCCGAATACAGCCGCTAAAAACAAATCGTTTGTCACTTCTGGGATGGGCGTGAATACCCCTACCCAGAAAGCCAAGGAAATAATAGAAAACAGAGTGGAAAAAGCAAACGTCTTACCGATTTGCGTATACCCCAAGTACAAAAAGGGCAAATTTAAGAGCACCAAAAATGCGCTCAGCGACCACCCCGTCAAGTAGCTGGCCATAATGGAAATACCGACCACGCCGCCATCAATAATATTATTGGGTACAAGAAATACTTCCAGTCCTGCGGCGGCAATCACCGAACCAATCCCCATAAGCACTATATTTTTCACACGCTGCACCACTGTTATTTTTTTTGTCATATAAGACCTCCCTTATTCAATAAACCCAATTTATCAGAGAAAAAAGAAAAGCTTGTACCACGATTGCAGCGGCCAAGCTTTTCCGTCCTCATTTCATTTCAAAACAAGCGCACTCGACCAACTTCTTTTCGCAACGCCACTCAAGAAAACTTATGATATTTCTCTTTTTTCGCCCCACAGATCGGACAAAAATCTTCTGTTTTATCGTTCACCGTATGTCCGCAAATTTCGCAGACAAACACATCGCTATATTCTACGTCTTTGCCTTCTTTAGCTGCATCTTGGGCCCCTTTAAACAGCGTCGCATGGGTTTTTTCGGCTTCCAGCGCAAAATGACAGCTGCGCTCCGCGCCTTTTTCCCCTTGGAACTGCGCCGCATTCAAATACACCGGGTACATTTGATGGATTTCATGTAATTCGCCGTCAAGAGCGCCCTGCAAATTTTCAGCCGTTTTTGCCGTTCCAAAGACAGCTCCCGCAAATACCGCTGAATCTTTGACAACCGCTCCCATTTCCCTAAAATGATTGGTTGCGTGAACTTGCTCTGCATAAGCTACAGCTTTGAAAAGATTGGCAATTTTAGGAAATCCTTCTTTGCGGGCAACATCGCCCCACCAGAGATAGCGCATGTGAGCCATACTCTCGCCGCCATAGGCGGAATGCAAAAACTCCAAGGTCATATCATTTTTCACAGCCATTTCTTTTCCCCCTTACGCTTATTGGCAGGTTCGGTTGATTCCGCTCCCGCAAAACCGCTTGCGACATTACAACGCCAAACAGTCCTAGTTAATGGATTCGCCTCAGGCTAAAAAACACCTCTTTTAAAATACGCGATCCGTAAAAACAATCAGTGTTGTCGGCATATTTTCCCGTTTCGACTTAGGAGAGCCAAAAAAAGCAATAAGCTCGCCGTCAAAAGAAACACAGGCCTTATTCCCCAACTGGCACTGATGAATCCCCCTAATAAAGGGCCCGTCATACAACCCAGTTGGTTGGCTGTCGTAGTCAGTCCGAACAAACGCCCGCGAAAATTTTCGTTCGACGACTGGACGGCGATGGTGTTAATAGCCGGAAACACGCCAACCACGAAAAAGCCAAACAATGCTTGCAACAGACTGAATTGCACAATATCCACCGCAAAAAACTGCAACGCATTCCACACCGCAGCGCCTAAAAATGCGATTTGCAAAATAAGAGCAAAGCCTTTTTTCTGACCCACCCGTCCCCACAAAGGCGCCGCCACCGCACCGGCAATACCGGCAACACTGCAAACAATTCCGGCGGTCAAAGCCACCCCTTCCAGATCTCCCTGAAGTTCTGCAACAAACAAGGCTAACAGCGGCTGCAGCACCAAAGTCACCACCTGCACCCCGAACATCAAAAACAGCATGCGCATCAATGTTTTATTGTTCCAGGCCTCCCGAAAATCATCAAGAACACTTCCCTGGCGGGACGCCGAAGCCTGGGGCGGTTCTTTAACCCAAGCAGCCACAGCCAAGGTGCCGATAAAAATAACAGCCGCCGCCACCACAAAGGACATGCGCATACCGAACACATGCGACAAAGCCCCACCTGCCAGAGGGCCGGCAATGCCTCCCAAAAGCAGTGCCGTTTGCATAAAGCCTAAATTAGAACCTAAGCGTTCCGGAGGGGAAGCAGAAGCTACAATCGCCAGCGACGCCGGTACGAAACCATTGGCAAATCCCTGCAGCAATCGCACTGCAAGCAGTTCCCAAGGATTCCGTACAAAAGCTCCCAAGAAATAAACAGCCGCTAAGCTAAAGCCAGCCCGCAGCACCATGCGCCGCTTGCCGCTGCGGTCCGCCCGCCGCCCCCAATAAGGCGCCATAACAGCTGCAACAAAAAAAGTAATAGAAAAAATAAATCCGGTCCACCAATGGACCCCTTCCGCCGTAACACCTATCTCCAATAAATATAACGGTAAAAACGGCGTCAGCATCGTATAGCTTGCCCCGGAAAACATGCACGCCATAGCCAACAGCCAAACGGTTCGCTGCCAATGCATAGTTTTGCACCCCCTACAAAGCCTTCGACAGCCCTTAGGGACTGCTTTTTATTGTACATTTTAGTCTAGCCTATCTATTCGAAAAGGGCAATGTCATTATTTGCAAGCTTATCGAACTCTCACAACAGCAGGACTCTCGCACATAAGTCCTAGGTCTAACGTATCATTATCCATTGACAATAGACTCTGCTGTCTATATACTATTTTATAGATATTAATTTTTACCAAGGCAAACTTCGCGAAAGCGGAGGACGCAAAGCCATGGGTCTACAGGAGATTCTCCCATGACCGCCAGGCTGCCAAAAGATAGTATTTAGTCTTTGGTCTGCTTCTCCGCGCTCAAAAGTTGCCGGTCAACAAAGGAGCGTTTATCATGAAAAATGGATCTACCGCCATGGAGTCATTGCAAAGTCTGGAAACATTCTTCACTAGCATTTGCAAAGATGCCGTTCTTTCGGCGCATGTGCAAAAGCACTCGCAGGAAATTATTGACGCCATGCTGCATATTACAAAAAAGTAAGTTAAGTAAAAGCCCTGTTGCTTGCCGTCGAAACGGCAGCAGCAGGGCTTTTGTTGTAGGACGGCCTCCCAAAAAGACTATTTATGCTTCCGTAATTTCGGAAAAATAAATAACCGTTACCAAGTCCTCCATCGTCAACGCTTTGTTGTAAATGCTTTCAAAAAAACGCAATAACGCTTCTACCGAATCAATATCCGGATTCTGATGCTGCAAATCTTCCATGGTCAGCTGGGAAAAGCGTTTCGTCTTCGTCCGGTCAACACTGGCAGCATATAGCTTGCGTTTAGGTCCCATGCGCTTACCCACCGTAATCCAGACTACTGAATTTTCCGGGTATATGTTGCGTACATCTCCTAAACGCACTGTACAATTTTTAGTCCGGGCTATAAGCAGTTTTTCATGATGCGGCGATTGAAAGTTAAGAGCAAACATAATATCCCCCTTTAGCAACATTCACTTTTATTTGTAATCAGTATAGCTTTTTTTGTATAGCATTGCAAAACATTCATTTGCTTTTCCCTTTTCAAATACACCTCAACTGCAATCCTCTTGCGACTTTGTTTATTCTGCTCGCACATTTCCAAAATTAAGACAGGAAAATTTTACGTCAACCGTCGCAAAACCTCCACTAGGCGCATATCACACAAAAAACCTTGCATATTACCCATATAGCGGTTATGCCGCGCCCGTTCCGACAACTCCTGCAGCCAGTCCCTCCGCTCAGCTACGGCAGGCCTTCTCACCGTCATTCCTGGCGCCACTCGCTGCGAATCAAAGGTCAGCATAGCATGCTCATACCTCGATAATACGCCTTCTTGGTATAAGCGCGCCGACAAATCACAAAGTTCGCCAAAAGAAGCATCTGTCGGATCATAATCCATGCGCAGCTCCGTCCAAAAAGGAGCTTCACGGGGTCGATCCATTTCAACTTTTTCCAAAGTGACTTCATATTCCGTATTTCCATCTTGCAAGTCAAGCTGTTCCCAAGGCGGCAAATTTAATACCGATTCCTTTTTTTTCACAGTTCCACCCGCCATTCATCAATTATTTGTTTTTTCTATTATTTCTAAACAACTTGCTAAAATCCTCCTATTATTTTACATTTTTTTGTAAAACATAGTTTGTTTATAATTCGACAGCTTTTTTCTAGTAGACAAAACGAACTTTTCCAGTGTATGATATAAAAAACGTCCAATATGTGACAACTGCAAAATTAATCGGCAATGAAGCCTCGGTGAATTGTTAATCAAACATTCACCGGGGCTTTTTATTATCTCAAGAAAGGACAGGTGATCGCGTATGATTCAATTATCTCAAATCCACAAATACTTTGGCAGCCTGCATGTACTCAAAGGCGTTGATCTTGCCGTCGCCGCCGGTGAAAAAATTGTCATCATCGGCCCCAGCGGCTCTGGGAAAAGCACGCTAATTCGCTGCATCAACCTCTTAGAACGACCCACAGAAGGCTCTGTGGTAGTTTCGGGCACCGATTTAACGGCGCCAAGCGCGGATATCGCCAAAATCCGCCAGTCTATGGGCATGGTGTTTCAACAGTTTAATCTCTACCCGCATATGACGGTGCTGGAAAATCTCACATTGGCTCCAATCCGATTGCAAGGCGTTTCTCTAGAAGAAGCAAAAAAATCAGGCCTTGCGTATCTGGAACGGGTAGGTCTCAAAGAAAAAGCGGATGCCTATCCAGCACAGCTTTCCGGCGGACAGCAGCAGCGTGTAGCCATCGCGCGGGCTCTGAATATGCATCCGCAAGTCATGCTCTTTGACGAACCGACTTCCGCTTTAGACCCTGAAATGATTCAAGAAGTGCTGGATGTCATGACTTCTTTGGCTGACGAAGGCATTACCATGATCGTAGTCACCCATGAAATGGGCTTTGCCCGCAAGGTGGCCGACCGGGTCATCTTTATGGATGATGGCTGCATTCTCGAGGAGAATGATCCGGAAAGCTTTTTTACGAATCCCCAGAATGAACGAACCCAGTTATTTCTTAGCCGCATTAATCATGCGTAACCATAAAAACTTCAAAAAAACGAAGGAGACGATGTATGATGAAAAAGAAACTGTTAGGACTTCTTGCTGTTTTTGCTATGTCGGCCGTACTTTTGACCGGCTGCGGCAGTTCTCCCGCGGCTAAACCGGGCGATGCGGCGGCTGCGCCAGACATCAAGGCCATTAAAGATCGAGGCGTACTCAATGTCGGCGTAAAGGTCGATGTCCCGAAATTTGGTTTTAAAGATCCTCAAACAGGAAAAATCGACGGCATGGAAATTGATTTAGCCAAAAAAATGGCGAAGAAAATTCTTGGCGATGAAAACAAGATTAACGTGCAAGCGGTAACGGCTAAAACCCGCGGTCCTCTGCTGGACAACGGCGAAGTGGATTTCGTTATTGCCACTTTTACCATCACCGAAGAGCGTAAACAAAGCTACAATTTTTCCGACCCGTACTTTAGTGACGGCGTAGCGTTGATGGTGAAAAAGAACTCCGGCATTCAGAGTCTGAAAGATCTTAACGGTAAAAAAGTGGGCGTAGCCCAAAGCGCGACCAGCAAAAAAGCTCTGATTGACGAAGGCAAAAAACAAGGTTTGAACATTCAATATCTGGAATTCGGCACATATCCGGAAATCAAAACCGCCCTCGACTCTGGTCGTATTGACTGCTTTTCCGTAGACGCCGCCATTCTCTTCGGCTATCTGGACGACTCGACGACCATCCTGCCGGATCGTTACAGTCCCCAGTTGTACGGCATTGCTTCCAAAAAGAGCAATACCGCTTTGGCCAATTTAGCGAATGACACGGTAAACGAAATGAAAGCATCCGGCGACCTAGACAAGCTCATTCAAAAATGGGGGCTGAAATAATCATGGGCCCCTTTGCCTGGTTCAAATGGCAGGCGCTATTTGCCGAATGGCCTGTTTTTCTGGAGGGTTTCGCCATGACAATTGCGTTATCCGTCTTGGCGCTGCTCCTCTCCCTGACGCTGGGCATCCTTTTCGGCGTCCTCGGGACGGCTCAATACCGGCCGCTCCGCTGGCTGAACCGCATTTACGTCGAGTTTATCCAGAATACGCCGTTAGTCATCCAGATTTTCTTTCTGTATCACGCCCTGCCTCATTGGGGCCTCATGCTGCCGGTCTTTACGGTTGGCGTTTTAGGAATCGGCTTCTATCATGGCGCCTATATCGCCGAAGTTGTCCGCGCCGGCATCCTGGCTGTTTCTAAGGGACAGCATGAGGCAGCGTATTCTCAAGGGTTTTCCTATTGGCAAGCAATGCGCTACATTATTCTGCCTCAGGCTAAACGCATGGCCTATCCGCCGCTAACCAATCAGGCGGTCAGTCTGATTAAAAACACTTCGGTTATGGCCATGGTTGCCGGCGGCGATCTCATGTACCAAGCGGATTCTTGGGCCAGCGCCAATCTATATTACGGCCCAGCCTATGTCATCACCGGCCTTCTCTATCTGGCCCTTTGCTTTCCGCTGGCTACCTATGCGCGTCGTATGGAGCGCCGCTTGGAGGTGTCGCTGTAATGTCTGAATTATTACAACCCGATATTCTCCGCTTTTTAGGGGAAGGTTTATTGACGACGCTATATATATCTGTAGCCTCCATCATTCTCAGCCTGCTCTTCGGCACCTTGCTGGGAGTGGCTCGCTATTCCGGCCATGCCATAGCCGCGCCGTTGGCGGCTACCTATATCGAAGCGGTTCGCAACACGCCCCTTTTACTCTTCATTTTGGCCGCCCGTTTTATGACGCCCTTGCCGCCTATCCAGGCTGGCGTAACCGCGATGACCGTCTTTACAAGCGCGATTATCGCCGAAATCGTCCGCGGCGGCTTGAATTCCATTTCCAAAGGACAATGGGAGGCAGCCTCTTCGCAAGGATTCGGCTACTGGCAAACGCTGCGTTTTATCATTCTGCCCCAAGCCTTTCGCAACATGATTCCGCCTCTGGTTTCCCAGTGCACCACCGTCATCAAGGATACTTCTTTTGTTTGGGCCGTGGGCATTGAGGATTTGACAGGCAAGGGCATGATCATCATGGGAAAATACGGCTCCACCGCTCAGGTCTTCACTATGTTCGGCATGATTGCCTGCGCCTACTTTATCTTGAACTATTCCTTGTCCCAGTGGGCCCGGCAACAACAACAGCGGTTGCTGCGCAGTTTATAAGACATAATGTAAAGAAAAAAGAGAAAGAGCCCGCCTTAGGCAGGGTTCTTTCTCTTTTGCAGCGAACTAAGCTTACAAAGCAAGAATGAAACAAAGGAGAGGTTCCCATGCATTTACTGCTGGTTGGAGGCGGCCGCAGCGGCGCTGAACTACTAAAACTATTTCAAAATATCTCCGAGGTATCAGTAGCAGGTATTGTCGACGTCAAAACCGACGTCGTTGGCATTCAATTGGCCAAAAGCTTACGAATCCCTACTTACCAGAATTTAAAAGAAGCCTTGCATAATCCTGTGGTCGATGTGGTTTTGAACATTACCGGCAATCCGGAAGTACAGCGGCAAATTGAAGAATATAAACCAGACAAAGTACAGCTTGTTGACGGCTATATTACCTCCATCTTATACCACCTCTTAAAAGCGCAGGTTCTCATGTATGAAGAATTAGGCGGGCAGCTGCAAGCCTTAAGCCAGTCTACAGATGAAGCCAAGGAACATATCCATAAGACTCACGACGTCATTGACTTCATCAAAAACGTCTCCCAACAAACCAATCTCCTGGGCCTCAACGCCGCCATCGAAGCGGCCCGCGCCGGTGAACAAGGAAAAGGATTTGCCGTCGTAGCCAGCGAGGTGCGCAAGCTGGCCGACAACAGCGTTGAAGCCACGAAAAAGATCACCGACATTCTCACCAAAGTGGAAAGCTCTATGCAAGTGGTCGTTTCCGGGATTGAAAACACTTCTAAGCTCGCAGAAAAACATATGTGCCATGAAAAAACCAGCGTTTCGTAAAACGCTGGTTTTTTCATTTAAACGATCTTGGTTGTCCAATCTTCCACATTCCAGATGTGGGTTACCCAGTCTTCATAAAACTCCGGTTCATGGGACACCAAGAGAACAGTTCCTTTAAATTCCTGCAGCGCCCGCTTGAGCTCGGCTTTGGCTTCCACGTCCAAATGGTTAGTCGGCTCGTCGAGCACCAGCCAGTTGATTTCTTTAAGCATCAGCTTGCATAGGCGTACTTTGGCGCTTTCCCCGCCGCTGAGCACCATGATCTGGCTGGTAATATGCTCATTCGTCAGGCCGCAGCGCGCCAAGGCCGCCCGCACTTCATAATTGGTCATGCCGGGATATTCCTGCCAGACCTCTTCAATAGCCGTATTGGTATTGTGGCGAGTGGATTCCTGCTCAAAATAACCAGTAAACAGGTATTCTCCTTGAACGACCTCGCCGGCAAAGGGTTTGATTTCTCCCAACAGCGTCTTAAGAAGTGTAGATTTTCCCAGGCCGTTGACGCCCCGGATCGCTACCTTCTGGCCTCGTTCAAGCAAGATATCCACGGGGCGGGTCAGCGCCTCATCATAGCCCAGCACCAGACCTTTCGCCTCGACAATGGTTCGGCTTGGCGTACGGGCTTCGCGGAAAGAAAAGGAAGCAGTCATCTTTTCCCTGGGTTTTTCTAAAATCTCCATCTTATCCAGGCGCTTCTTGCGGCTGTTAGCCATGCCGCGCGTAGCTACGCGGGCTTTGTTGCGGGCAATGAAATCCTCCATGCGTTCTACTTCCTGCTGCTGCCGTTCATAGGCCCGGATCTCCTGGTTCTTCCGCACCGCATAGGCCGCCTGGAATTGATCATAGTCACCGCTGTAGCGAGTCAACACGGTATTTTCTACGTGATAAATGACATTGACCACTTCATTCAAGAAAGGAATGTCATGAGAAACAAGAATAAAGCTATTTTCATATGCCTTCAAGTAGCCCTTAAGCCATTCAATATGCTCAAAGTCCAAGTAATTGGTAGGCTCATCAAGAATCAAAATAGTGGGATTTTGCAAAAGCAGCTTGGTCAGCAGAACTTTGGTCCGCTGGCCGCCGCTCAGATCCGCCACATCTCGATCCAGACCGATTTCACCTAAACCCAGGCCGTTCGCCACTTCCTCAATTTTAGCGTCCAGAATATAAAAGCCGCTATGTTCCAGAGCGTCTTGAATCTCACCCACAGAGGCCATCATTTCGTCCATTTCTTCTGGAGAAGCCTCGCCCATTTTCTCATACAAAGCCAACATTTCCGCTTCCATATCGAACATCGCCTGAAAGGCTTCCCGCAGCACTTCCCGAATGCTCTTGCCCCGGCTAAGAACCGTATGCTGATCCAAGTACCCCACCGTTACCCGACTAGACCAGGCCACTTTGCCTTCATCCGGCGTCAGTTGGCCGGTAATAATATTCAAAAAGGTAGACTTTCCCTCGCCATTGGCGCCAACCAAGCCTACATGCTCTCCCTTAAGCAGACGAAAGGATACGTCCTGCAAAATCTGACGAGCCCCAAAGCCTTGGGACACGTTTTCAACGGTCAATACGCTCATGTTTTTCTCCTTGAAAAATTCATACTCATTCACTCACAGATAGCTTATATTTTAACGTGTCGAAGCCCTGGCTGTCAAAGGAAAAGTGCTTTTCGCCACTCGTTCTCTTGCCAGGCTGCAGGCATCGTGCTATGATAAAATTTAGAATCATATAGCAAGCTAGGGGGGCCAGAAGCGGCTGGCTGAGATACGGATCCTCATTCCGTGACCCTTTGACCTGATCTGGATTATACCAGCGTAGGAAAAGCTCCCATGCATGCCATGCAAGCGCATTCTCCGCAGAATGCGCTTTTGTTTTTCCCTCACCTTGTTCATTTGCTTGCTTTGCAAAAAAGAAAGAAGGTATCTTCATGCAAACACCGTTAAAAACCATTCGTTTTCCTCATTTTTTCTTCCTCTGGTTCGGCGCCGCCGTTTCCATGGCGGAAATACTGGCCGGAGGCCTCTTAGCTCCCCTAGGATTTGAAGACGGCTTACTGGCTATTTTAGGCGGCCACGCTCTAGGAACAATGCTGCTGGTTCTCTGCGGGCTGATCGGCTTTCGCGAAGGACTTTCCGCTATTGAATCCACACGCATTTCTTTTGGCGTCTACGGGGCCAAACTGTTTTCTCTCTTCAATATTTTGCAGCTGGTTGGCTGGACCTCAATTATGATCCTGGCCGCCGCCCGCTCGTTGAACGAAACCAGCCGCCACCTTTGGCAAATCGATCAATATGGCCTTTGGTGCCTTCTTGTGGGCGCGCTGGTGCTGCTTTGGATTGTCTTGGGCCGCGAAACCGGCTGGAAAAAAGCTAATATGGCTGCCGCTTTGCTTTTATTTGCTTTGACCATCGTCATGAGCAGCGTTGTCTTTGCCGACACTACGGTTCTGAGCAAACCCGCCGCAGGAGGCATGCCCTTTGGCGCTGGCTTTGAGCTCAGCGTGGTTATGCCCCTTTCCTGGCTGCCTCTTATCGCCGACTACACCCGTTTCGCCCGTTCCGGTCAAGGAGCCGCCTGGGGCAGCGGCCTGGGGTATTTTCTCGGCAGCTGCTGGATGTACATTATCGGCCTTAGCGTAGCTCTTGTCGCAGGTCAAGCTGACCCCGCAGGCATGCTGCTGGCGGCCAATCTGGGGCTTTCCGTTTTAGCCATCGTTCTTTTAGCCACCATTACCACCACCTTTATGGACGCCTACTCCGCCGGCGTCAGCGTACATACGCTGCTGCCGGGGTTTAATGAAAAGCACGCGGCTTTAGCAGTAACCGTCGCCGGTACCTTGCTGGCTCTCGGCGTCGACATGGAACAATACGAAGGGTTTCTGCTCCTAATCGGTTCGGTCTTCGCACCGCTCTTCGCAATCCTGCTCAGCGACTATTTTCTCTTAGGCAACCGCCAGCTGCGTCCCGGCCTCATGGTCAACTGGCTGGCACTAGTCATTTGGGCTTTGGGCGTCGCGCTTTACTATCAGCTGCTCAAGCTTGATCTTATGGTCGGCGCTACTGTGCCGGTCATGTTTGCCACTGCGTTTACTTATATCCTCGTAGGGAGGTTTGCGGCCAAATGGAGCTTGCAGAAAGACTCGCTGAAAACATCTGCTTAATTCAAAAACAACGCCCCTTGGTACATCAAATTACCAACCAAGTAACCATGCAGGATTGCGCCAACATCACCTTAGCCATCGGCGCTTCCCCTGTTATGGCTAACGCTCCGGAAGAAGCCGCGGAAATCACGGTTCACGCTAAAGCGCTAGTGCTTAACCTGGGAACTTTGCAGCCCCGCAGCGCTGAAGCCATGCTTATGGCAGGAAAAGTAGCCAAAGCCCAAGGCGTCCCCATCGTGCTGGACCCAGTGGGCGTCGGCGCTACCCGCCTGCGGCAGCAGACTGCCGCCAGGTTGCTCCTTGAATGTCCCCCTGATATTATCCGGGGCAACTTAGCGGAAATCGCGGCTCTAGCAGGACAGACGATCGCCAGTCCCGGCGTTGATGCGTTAAAAGAGGCGGCCCAAGCCGCAGAAACTGCTTACTTTCTGGCTAAAAAGCTGCACTGCGTCGTGGCGGTTTCGGGTGAAACCGATTGGATTGCCTCTCCAGACCAGCAAACAGCCTGCCTGCATAATGGCGTATCCATGCTGCGTTTCGTAACAGGTACAGGCTGTATGAGCAGCTCCCTTATTGGCTGCGCTGCAGCGGTTTCTCCCGCTTGGGAAGCAGCCATAACCGGCCTTGCTTGCATGGGCATTGCCGGAGAGCTGGCCGCATCCAATTTAACTTCTTCTCAAGGAACCGGCAGCTTCCGCACCGGCTTATTTGACGCCGTCTCCACCTTGACCGGCGCTACGCTGCGCCAACACCTGCGCTTGCAACTATCATCCGCTTCAGGAGGTGCCTAATGTCAATTCGTCCGCTTGCTTTTACCGCTTTGTTTGTAGCCTTAGGCGTGATTTTGGGCCACTTGGTCTACATTCCCATCGGCGTTGCCAAATGCTTTCCCATGCAGCACGCCATCAATGTTCTTTTAGCCGCCCTCTTAGGCACACGTTACGCCGTCAGCGGCGCTTTCACCATTTCCCTCTTGCGCAATCTTCTTGGCACTGGTTCGCTCTTAGCCTTCCCTGGCAGTCTCTGCGGCGCTTTCCTGGCAGGCTGGCTCTTCCGCCGCACCGGTCACATTGCCGGCGCCGTAGCCGGCGAAATCATCGGAACCGGCCTCATAGGCGGCTTACTGGCGTATCCGGTAGCCTCTTGGTTTCTCGGCTCGCAAGTCGGCGCTTTTTTCTTCATCATCCCTTTTCTAATCAGCACTACCGGCGGCAGTCTGATTGCGTACGTATTGTATCGCACGCCGTTGACCATGGTTCTGCAAAAACGTTTATCTTCGCATTGAACAAGGCAACTACAAGGCGCGCAACGCAGAGAGTAACAGATTGTAATCTTTTATAACTTATTGATGAAAAACGTGTTTCGCCGTACGCGGAGCACGTTTTTTATAGTCCTTAGCAACATTGCTTCATAACAAAACATCGGCTTCTTATTCCAAGTTATTCCTAGCAATCCAGATAAATCAGCTCTCTTTTGCCTAAAATAACGATAAATCAGCATAAAAGAGTAAAAATAGATTGACAGCACAATTTGCGGCATGCTATTTTATTGTTCGTTGGATTTATTTTATTATTTTAAGCAGGAGGCATTTATGGAACAAAAACAGCATGTACAAATCGTCGTCGCCGATCCTACCGCCTTAGGTCTATTTGGCTTGGCCATTGTCACCTTTGTCGCCGCTTCGCAGAAGCTGGCCTGGACAACCGGTATTTCCTTCATCATTCCCTGGGCCGTTTTTCTCGGCTCCGCCGCACAGCTCATGGCCTGTGTTTACGACTTCAAACATAATAATATCTTTGGCGCTACCGTATTCGGCGCTTACGGCCTCTTCTGGATTGGCGTCGCTTCTTGCCTGCTTATTAAGATCGGGGCTTTCGGGCCGCAATTAGCCGCTTCCGTTGATATCCAGCAATTAGGTTTTGCTTACTTCGGTTATTTTATTTTCTCGATCTTCGCAACCATAGCCGCTACGGCTGCTCACAAAGTTCTCTTAAGCATTATGATCCTTATTGATGTGCTCCTTCTTTGCCTCTCTCTCGACGCCTGGGGCGTAGGCGGTCACTTGCCCCACGCAGTGGCAGCCTGGTCGGAGCTGACTATTGCTTTGCTGTCTTTCTACGGCAGCGGCGCCACCTTCCTCAATAAATTTTTCAATCGCCCTCTTCTTCCTTTAGGCAAAGGACTGCAGCTTTTCAAATAAAATAAGCCGTGCAAATGCACGGCTTATTTTATTGCTCCTTCGCTTCCGCCAAAAGCGCTTCTATCTTGGGCGTACAGCGCTTACCCCCGCAAGAGCCGCTGCCGGCGCCTGTAGCTTTTTGCACTTCCGCCACTGTTTTAGCGCCGCCGCGAATGGCTTTTTTCATGACGGCCCGTGAAATGCCCTTGCATAAGCAGACCTTAGTCAACTTATCGAGCAGTTCTTCATTCAGTTCCTGAGTCATCTTTTCACTCCTTTCAAGCTGCACCTAAACAAGAATCCAATACGTCCTGGCCAGCAGCAATGTCGTCAGATAGGCAATACTGCAAAGAAATTTTAAAAAATAAGCCGGGCCAGACAAAGACTTTCTCGTCAGGCCCGGCTTCACTGCCGATTTTTTTACAGAAGGATCTGCGATAACACATAACCAACAGCGCAACCAGTTCCCACGCCAATCAGACCGGGAATGATAAAGCTGTGATTGATGATAAACTTACCGATTCTTGTCGTGCCGGAGCGGTCAAAGCCGATACAAGCCAAATCGCTAGGATAGGTCGGCAAAACAAAGTAGCCGTAAGCAGCGGAGAAAAAGGCCACCATTATTTTGGGATCGACTCCCAGGCTGATGCCCATGGGCGCAATGGCCGCCAAGGCGGCTCCCTGGCTGTTAACCAGCTTGGACACCAAGAAAAGAACAATGGCATACATCCAGGGCTGCGTAGCTACTACGCCAGCCAAGGCATTTTTCAGTAGCGTAAAATGGGATTCAAAAAAGGTATCGCTCATCCACGCTACGCCAAATACGGAAATAATCGCCGTCATGCCTGCTTTGAAAACAGCGCCATTGGCAATTTCGCGAGTATTCACCTTGCAGGCCATCAAAATAACGGCGCCAGCAATCAGCATCAGCATCTGGATGACCAAGTTCATCGACATCGGCTTCATTTTTCCAGGAGCGCCAAAA
>NZ_JAQUZF010000032.1:0-24094 GCF_028691475.1 Anaeromusa sp. | reverse complement strand
CATGGCAGTCCATAGTGATTGCCTCCTCGTTGTTGATGGTTGTGTGAGAACTCCATTCTACCATACGAGGAAAAGTCACCATGGACTTTTTTCTTAAGTGTTCAACTTCATTTTACAATCAACCAATAAAAAAATTATTGATCATAGACACATCATCAGGGTTTTTCACTAAAAGCCCTGTTACAACCCCCATCGAAGCAAAACAAAAAGAACCGCCAATTAGACCGCTTGCCGCTAAGGCATTAATCCCGCCTGCGTCAAAAGCCAGCCATGCAACCAAGAAAACAAGACCGCCAAGCAATACTCCCCGGGTCACTCCGCACAATACCAGTCCGAATATCACTTGCCAAGCTTTGACAGGACTTAATACCACACTATGAAACGTCCGCAAGTACAAGCGGCCAATACTCACGGAAGAGGCTGTCTGCTGAAATGCGTTGAGCATAACCGTTACTCCCATAATGCCCTTGGCCAAAAAAGGCAGATATCCTCCGACCACATCCATGCGGCTCCCTATCCCCAAGCCAAACGAAAATAGATAAATAAACGGAAAAATAACGGACGAAAATACATAACCCCAACGTCCTATCTTTTTCCAAAGCAGCAGCATTTCCCTTTGATATACCGCATACCATCCCATTAGGCATCGCCTTCCCGCGCCAGCTTAATAAATAGAGATTCCAGCGTTTTTTCCGCAGAGGTTTCTTGAGAGGCGCCCCATTCGCGAATTTTCTGCGTAGATTCCTGCAACACAATGCGCCCATTACGCATCATAGTTACCTCATCACAAAGCCGTTCCGCCTCTTCCATATAGTGAGTCGTCAAAATCATACTGGTTCCCTGACTGGCCAGATTTTCCAAAAGATCCCACAAATCTTGCCGTACATCCGGGTCCAGGCCAACTGTCGGCTCGTCCAGCAAGAGCAGCTTTGGCTTCGTCAACAAGGCCCTTGCAAGCAAAACTCGTCTTGCCCAGCCTCCAGACAACACCCCCACTAGGAAATGACGCTTTTCTTCTAACCCAAATTCATGGAGTGTCTTCGCCACGTGGGCCTTAACACCATCAAGACCGAAGAGCCGCCCATAGGCCAGCAGCGCTTCTTCCACGGTAAATTCTTTTTCCAGATTATTATCTTGCGGCACAAGTCCCACTAAGTGTTTTATGGCCGCTGCATCTTGCAGGCGATCATGTCCAAAAATTCGCACAACGCCTTCCGTTGGTTTCGTTAGGCCTGCGATCATCTTCATAACGGTCGTCTTTCCCGCTCCATTAGGTCCCAGAAGCCCAAATACTCTTCCCGCCGGAATGCACAGGGAAAGCGCATTTACTACCTTCTTTTTATCATATTCCTTAGATACGTCTAGCAATTCCACTGCACATTCATAGCTGCTCATGCGCCTGCTCCTACCATATTACTAGAGAAGGAAAGCAACTCATCCGCTTCCGCCATTTTTAAAAACTGTTCTGTTGACACCACTAGAGAGCGCGGATGCTGCACCACTTTTTGGTACAATTGCCACGCTTCCCCTTCGGTGAAGTCACGCTCAAAAAAAGGCGTATCCTCAATAACAATTAAATTTTGAGCGTGCAAAGCAATTTCTAAGTTTTTTATGTTTTGCATGCCGTAGCATATATTAGCCAAAACCACCACGTCCGCTTGACTGCTTTTCCGCTTGTTTTCTTCCCAGTTTTCCGGAAAAATCTTGTGAAAAGGAGGCAGTGAAATATAAGGAATGCCAAAAGCATCCGCCACCGCTGCGTCGGTATCTCCTTGCCGCAATACTCCAGCAGTCACCACATAGCCGTATTCATGCAGTTTTCGCATAAGTTCTCCCGCTGCGCCGCCGCCGCCGAGAATATGAATTTTTTTCTGTGATGCCTGTTGCGACTCGGACACATACGTATGAATATCTAAGTTTCCAGTCACTTGATTCCAGTATACCGCCGAATGCAGGCCATACGCACTTTCTAGATTTCCAGAGGTCAACACCTCTTCCGGTAAGCCATCCGCCAAAATCTCGCCTTGCCTTAAAAGTACTAATCGCGAACAAAATTTCGCCGCCAAACGCAAGTCATGTACCACCATCAGCACGCTTTTCCCTTGCTGTCCCAAGGTCTGGCAATAACGAAAAATCTCTTCTTGATATACCAAATCAAGGCTGGCTGTAGGTTCATCCAACAAAACCAGTGGCGCTTCTTGAGCCAACACTTTGGCCATAAGCACCCGCTGCCGCTCGCCGCCTGACAATTGATGCACCGGCGTATCTTTAAAGCAAGCCGTCCCGGTAAACTCCATGCACGCTAGGGCGATACGGCGATCCTCTTTGCTTTCCGACTGCCACCACCGCAAGTGCGGATAGCGTCCTGCCATTACCACGTCAAGTCCGGTAAAGCCAAAGGTCAGCTGCACACTTTGCTGCATATACGCCGCCAGCCGCGCTTTCTCCTTGGCGCTTAGGCTGCTTACAGGCTGGCCAAACATGGCAACCGTTCCTTGCTCCCTAGGAATAAATCCCAACACACTCTTTAAAAGCGTACTTTTCCCTGCGCCATTCGGGCCGATAATGCCAATAAACTCACCGCGCTTTGCGCGCAGCGAACAGGAGGATAAAACTTTGCGCCCCCCCAGATTCACGGTAATGTTTTCCGCCTCTAGCGCCAAAACATCTTTCATCATGACCAGCCGCCTCCTTTCTGCGCTTTACGCAGTAAAAACAGAAAGTACGGCGCCCCTGTCAGCGCGGTAACAATACCGACCCGTATTTCCGCTGGCGCCGCCACAAGGCGTCCCAACGTATCACAGGAAATGAGGAATAAGGCCCCCGCCAAAGCGCACGCAGGCAGCAAGGTGCGATGTTCCGGCCCTAAGAGCAGGCGGATAATGTGCGGTACCACCAGGCCCACAAAACCGATAGACCCGCTTACGCATACTGCTGCTGCGGTTGTCAAGGAAGCAACAAACAGCAGAATCAACCGGATTAAGACCACCGGCATGCCTACGGCCTTCGCCTCGTCTTCGCCAAGGACCAGCACATTCAAATGGCGCGCTAAAAAAGTCAATACAGTAATGCCGGCCAAAACAGGCCCTGCCGCCAAAAAGACATGCTCCCAGCGGCGAAAATCCAAGCCGCCTACCATCCAAAAAAGGAACTCCCTCAGCCGGTATTCGTTCATAAAGGTGAGGATGCCCGAGGTCATGGCCCCCAAGAACATACTCACCGCCACGCCCGCCAAAAGAAGCGTCATTACGGGAATCTTACCGTCTTTACTGGCAAGGCTTACCGTAACTGCCACCGAGACCAGCGCGCCGACAAGAGCAAATATAGGCATATAATACATGCTTGCCGCAGTAAGCCCCAAAGAAACAGCCACTACGGCGCCAAAAGAAGCGCCTGCAGACACCCCGATAATACCGGGATCGGCTAAAGGATTGCTAAATACGCCTTGCATCACGCCTCCTGATACGCCCAGAGCCGCGCCGACTAAAATACCTACTAAAATGCGCGGCAGACGAATATGCCAGATTACCGCCCATTGTTCTTGCGTATAAGCGCCTAACTCGGTTCCTGACAAGCCCAGCTGTTTTGCCAGCATAGCCAGTAAGGCCGACACAGGAACCTCCACCGTTCCTGTGCCTAAGGAAAATAGGCTGACCGCCCCCAGCAGTCCTCCCAGCATCGCCAAGACTATCGTTCGTTTTTGTTTCACCCTTCTCATACCGCCCCTTCTAAGCAAAGACAATCATTTCTTCGTTTAGGCAATTATTCAAACCGTTCCGGATACGCCGCCGCGGCAATCCCGCGAATGCCTTTGGTGATATCTTGGGCTGCGCAATACAAATAGGCGTCCGACACCTGAACCAGCTTTTTTTCGCGAATGGCTTTCACGCTTTGCAGCGCTGGATCATTGAGCAGCTCTTGTCGCACTTGATCTACGTCAAGTTTTCCTTTCGTCCAGGTCGGAACTAAAATGACATCCGGATTGGCGGCCACAATCGCTTCCTTTGTTAATGCGTCGTTTTTCCCCAAGCCAACCGCAGCAGCGCCGTTAATGACGCCTGCGTCTCGGCACATATTATCAAACAAGCTGCCTTTGCCCCCGTAGGACGCCATATGGGAGATCAAAACCACCGTTTTCTTCTGTGCCTGCGGGATATTTTGCACTTTTGCAGCGATATCCGCCATCTCCAGTTCCACTTGTTCGATTAATTTTTGTCCCGCCTGCGGCTCCCCTGCAGCCAAAGCAATCTGCTGCAGCGCCTCTTTTACTTCCGCTACCGAGGAAGGCCCTTTTGTTACTACAACAGGCAGCCCTGCATCCCGCAGTGTTTGAATCAGCTCCTGCCGGTTCCAGTCCGGCGCAAGCACCAGATCCGGCTGCAGCGATAACAGCTGCTCCACATTATAATCTCGCACGCGGGCGGTAACCGCTTGCGCCTTGGCCGCTTCCGTCGAAATTCCAGGATCATCCGCTAAATAATGCAGCGCCGCCAGCCTCTGCGCAGGCAGCATAGCCAGGGCCATCTCGTCACTGGACAAGGCCAGCGTAACAATGCGCTGCGGCTTTCGAGGCAGCTTCAGTACCTGACCCTGAACATCCTTCACTTCATAGCCGCCTGTTTCACTGCTGTTTTGTTTCTCCTGCGCACCTTGACAACCGCCCAGCAATAACGCCAATAAAACGCCCAGCACCAGCGCAAAAAGAAGGGTAACTCTTCGTCGCGCTTTAGCGCATTTAGTCTGCATCGCCGCGCTCCTCCAAATCTCCTTCTAAGTCCAGCAGCAAGCTTTCCAGTTCTTGCTTCATTTGATCGTCGACCTGCCACATGCCGCGCTGCGCCGCTTCCAGCAAGGTTTCCGCAATGCGCTGCAGCGCCCAAGGATTCACTTCCTTCATCCACGCCTGCATCGCTTCGTCGAGAGCGTATTTTTCGGCATATTTTTCATACATCCAGTCTTCCATAATGTCGCTGGTGGCGTCCCACTGGTAGCTATGAGCCACATAATTAGCTAAATCAGCAGCGCCTTTATAACCATGCTTTTTCATGCCTTCAATAAATTTTGGATTGATCGCTTCGCCCCGGAACATGCGGCGCAATTCTTCCTGGACGCTGCGCATGCGCACTTTTTTTCGATCCGAGCTGTCGCCGCAATACGAGCGCGGCGCTTCGCCTTTGATACTGCGCACAGCAGCGATCATGCCGCCATGATAGGCGTTGTAATCATCTGAATTGAGAATGCTGATTTCCCGGTTATCCTGGTTTTGAATGGTAATATCCAAGGACCCCATGCGCCTGCGGAACAAATCCGGACGATAGCTTCCTTTTTCACCGCCGCTATAGGCATGACAGCCCCAGCGCACATAGACGTCGCTTAAGTCATCAATGGTTTCCCAATTCTTCGCTTCCAATACCGCACTGACCCCGGCGCCGTAGGTTCCCGGAGGATCCCCGAAAATACGCCAGCTGGCTTCTTTCCAGGCTGTTTCTTTATCTACGCCTTCCTGTTCCATTTCTTGCGCGTCAGCAGCGACATGCTTGCGGATGAAATTATCTTCATCGCTTTCTTCTAACGCCGCCACCATCGCCACCGCCTGATCCAGCCATGCCGAAGCCATGGGCATGCTGTCGCGGAACAAGCCGCTGATTCGGCCCGTAGCATCAATGCGAGGACGCTTCAATTCCTGCAGGGAGATAATTTCCAGATCCACTACCCGCAAGCTTCCTTTCTGCCACACCGGCCGCACGCCGAGCAAATATAGAAACTGCGCAATACATTGCCCATGGCTGCGCATATTGCTTGTCGCCCAAAGCACAATGCCGACGCTTTCCGGATAGCGCCCTTCCTCTTCGATATAGCGGGCAATCACGTCATCTCCCATAATACAGCCTATCTCCCAAGCCGTCGGCGTAGGCAGCGTCCGCGGGTCGATGCTGTAGAAGTTTCTTCCTGTAGGCAGCACATCCGCCTGGCCGCTTGTCGGCGCTCCGCCCGGCCCCGGCTCCACATAGCCGCCGTCTAAGGCCAGCAGCAAATTGCTGATTTCCTGTGTTGTTTGGGTTAAGGACGGAACAATAGCGGCACAAACATAACGCAGCGCCTGCAGCAGCCGCCCGCGGCCTTCTGCCGACAGTGCCGCCAGCCAAGTCAAGGAGCCGACTGCCTCTTCCACGCGTTCTTGCGCAAAGCCTGTCTCTCCTAGAGAATTCATCATCTGTCGGCACTGCTCCCGCACGTCGTCCGCCAGCGCCCCCATAGTCTTCGACCCGTCCGGGAGCATTTTGGCGCTTTCATCCAACAGTTGATAATAATCATAGCCGTACAGCCCGGCTACCGTCTGGAAGAGCGAAGGAATCTCGCCGTTATCCACTTTGGTCAGAGCCATCAAGTATTCCACAAGCTCATCTCCTGCCGGCGCCCGCCCCAACGTGTGCAAGCCTGTACGAATCTGCATGTTCTTTATATCGGTCACATAGATATGCAGGCGGCCGACATAATCCGCAAAAGGCTCTCCTTCGATCTCCGGCGCATCTGAAGCCAGATTCGCTTCCGCCGCCTTGGCGCGAATTTGGTCTTCTACCACAGCTAGTTGCTCCGGCTGATTCTGACGGAAGTGGCAGTATTCATCCAACAGCTTCTCCAGCTCTTCCAGTTCTTCATAGGTTCCGGCATGGCTCATCGGCGGCGTCAAATAGCTGATCAAGCAGGCCCCGCCGCGCCGCTTGGCCTGCACGCCTTCACCCACCACGGTGATCCAATAGGGATAAATATTGGGCGTATCGTCAATAGCCAGCTCCGGGTAGCAGGTTCGCGCCAAACCGGCGCCTTTTCCGGGAAGCCATTCCAACGAACCATGGGTGCCGACATGAACCACAGCATCCGCTTTCCAGACATCGCGCAGCCAGTAATAATACCCCAAATAATGATGCGTTGGCGCGCATTCCGGGGAATGGTAAATTTTCCCCGGATCTTCGCCGAAACCGCGCGGCGGCTGGACGGTAATAAAGATGTTGCCGTTCTCCATACCGGGAATCAGCAGCATATCGTCATAGTGAAAAACATCTCCCGGCGCTTCGCCCCAGTCGTGCCGCAATTGCTCTTGCGTTTCTTCTTCCAGCGAAACAAAAAAGCCGCCGTAGTCTTTGTCCGCAAGCTTGCCGTCCGCTTCAGCCACTTGCTTTTCCGTCATATAACGGCGATCATTGGTCGCATGAGAAATCAGTTCGTCCATGAAGACGCGGCTGTTTTCCGGAATGCGATCTACCACATACCCTTCCTGCTGCATTTGCGCCAAAAGCAAGCGAATGCTTTCCGGCGAATCCAGACCGGCTGCACTGCCAATGTTGGCATTGGTCGCCGGATAGTTATGAAATATTATGCCGATCTTCTTTTCTTGATTTACCTTGCGCCGAAGTTTTGCCCACTTGGCCGCCTTGCGCACCATGCTGTTAATGCGCTCTGCCAAGGGTTGATAGGACGCCTGACCGTTTTTCAGCAATTCCCGCGAAGCCACCGGTACGCCATGAAGAGCGCCGTCAAACTCCGGCATAGCGATACTTACAGCCATCTCCATAGGGGTCAAGCCTTCTATGGACTTCTCCCAATCGTCTTTACTCTGATACAAAGTGTACGCCTCAAATAAAGGCACTCCTAGCTGCTGCAGCTGCGACAATTCCACAGCCTTCATTGAGGTCATAGAAAACTTAAAGGTGTTTAGAAGCACATCGACTTGCGCCCGCTCCGGCCCCTGAAAATAAGCGGCAATGGTCTCACCTAAGCCGGGAGCGCCTTCTTCGTTTTTCATATACTGGCAAAACACCGCCAGCGCATTCATGCCCTGCCGTTCAATTTCTTCTACCAGCGCCGTTTGGTAGGCCAAATCCTCCCAAACCCATTCATCCCGATAAAAAATCACGCCAATCGTCGGCCTGTCTGCCCGGCAGAAGTCCTTTTTATATTCTCCAATGTCTGTATACGCCTTGGCTGCGCGGGGATGGAAAATCCCATGCCACAAAAGCTCCTGCGGCTCTTTTAAGTCCCAAGGCTCCCCGCAAAAACGCAATCCTATGTAACGCCAAAAATAGCGGTAGTTTTCCATACCGCCCCAGGCCAGGTAGCGCTTCAAACACGCTTTTTCTTCAT
Source organism: Anaeromusa sp. (assembly GCF_028691475.1). Lineage (NCBI taxonomy): Bacteria > Bacillati > Bacillota > Negativicutes > Selenomonadales > Sporomusaceae > Anaeromusa > Anaeromusa sp. The sequence goes on along the minus strand of NZ_JAQUZF010000032.1, from coordinate 15,952 downwards.
CAGAAACGCCATAAGCGGGGTCGCCGCTTTCTTTATCGGAAAGCAGCAGCACATGAGGAATTTTCTTTTTTTGCAAATACTGCGCCGTTTTTTTCAAAAAAGACGTATCGAGACCGCTGCCCATCCAGGTAAGCACCACCAGGCTGCAGCCGCTTAGCCGTTCCTGCCAGGACAAGCTCCACATGGTTTCCTCGCTTATCGCTATCGTTGCTCCCTGCGCCTCCATCTCCGGCGCTACCGCCGTAAGGGCTTCCTCCAGCATAGACCGCTGTCTTTCCATATTTGACAGAAAAAGAACACGCCTCATACAATCCACTCCTCACTTTCTTTGAAAACGCCGCACTACATTGTCATATGCCAAACGCCGTTCCAGACACGCTGCAATCCAATGACGCAAAGCCTCCAGGCAGGATTCCTTTTGGCCATCCTGCGGCTGGCAAACAACGCCTCCGAAAAAAAAGGAAACGGTCCCTAAAAGATCACAAATGGCCCCGTATACCTCTTTTTCCGATAACAGGCCCCAATCTCCCTCGTCCAGAATATGCGCATATTGAGCAGCGAAAGCAACTGCTTTTCCTTCGGTATCCCATTGGCGCAGTTTCTCCAAAAAGCTATCTTTTTCTACCTTCCCTCTGGCCTTGCCGTCGTAATACTCCCAGAGCGTTTCCTCGGTCAGACCAAAGCGTTTAAAGCGCTGCAGCACGGAATGCTGCGACTGCGGCGAAAGACCATTCTGTTTATACAACGCTTTTTTTACGGCTTCCTTGACCGCGAGGCCAATGAGCTCGCCCAGTTTGACATGCTTACCAGCGCCTTCAAAATAAAGTGGCGATGCCGGATTGCACACCAATACCGTCTGGTCGGTACCCGAGCCGGTCGCAAGGCCGGTAGAATACAGACTTCCTACCATCAGCTCCTGCAGGGCCGCTGTTTTTGCTTCCGTACAAGTAACAAGCGCCCTAGTGAGCGCCCCAGGCGGCAGTGCTGCGTCTATCACCAAGAGCACATTGATCGTTCCCGGTTTATGAACGCCTAGCCGAACTCCCGGCAGATAATGCTCCGCCGGATCGCCGACGCGGCCGCCGTTTCCCTCTACGCCAGCCGTAGCGATTGCGGATACCACAAGGTCTTGATAGGTTTTTACGGCAATCGCTGCGTTTTCCATGCTCGCCGCCGTCCCCATGCCGGTAGTTGTTGCCGCAGGCAGCCCCATTTCCTCAGCGGTTATCTCCAAATGCTCCACATAGGTGGGGGCTTTTAAAGGCGCATGCGTTCCATCCGCAGGACCGGTGTTATGGTTAAAAACAGCAGTTACGTCTTCCCGATACCCTCCATTTAGCAAGGACGTACTCAAGGTACGCATAGGCGCGCAAAAATCCACGGCAATGCCGCGCACCTCTTTATGCCAAACCACCTCATGCCCTGTAGACAAGGTATGCAAAACCACTTTATCTTGCATCACTGAGCCCCTCCTAAATAATGAATTTGAAAGGATTCCTTTCCCACTTTGCCGCTGGCTTCTTCCCAATCAAACAAAAGGATGGCCGGTTTTCCTGCATAAGCCATGCGGACTTCCCCCTCTGTCACGACAGCGCTTTGCGCTTTGGAAAGATCTAAATTTCCGCCTTGCCCTGTTTGATTGCACACGCACACAGGCAGGCCGCTTTCGCGCGAACAGCGCTTCCACGCTTCTTCCGGCGGACCTCCGCAGTGCCCCGGCGGCCAAGCAGCGGGAACTACCAGCATTTGCGCGCCTTCTTGCTTTAATTGCAATGCGTTTTTCTCAAAATAGGAGTCCGCGCAAATCAGCACGCCTGCGGTTACTTCGCCGCAAGGAACCGGCTGCAGCTCGGAGCCTCTTGTAGTCCATCCTTCTGCACCTTTGCCGTGAGAATGGATTTTACGGTGTCTGCCGCAGATTTTGCCGTCAACGCCAACCACCAAGCAGCTGTTAAAAAGCTCTCCTGATTCGGCGTCTTTTTCCGCGCAGCCCAAAAATAGAACAAGCTTTTTCTGCAGCGCCAACTGCTGCAAAGAAACAAGCTCCGCCTGTGGCTGCACAGGAATGCTGGCCTGCGGATCATTTTGATAGAAAAAGTACCCCTGCAGCGCCGTTTCCGGCGTTACCACCCACTGTGCGCCGTGCGCCGCCGCGGTAGAAGCCGCCTGCTCCAACAAGAGAAGATTTTTCCCCAGGGGGCCATTGCCTAAATCCAAATGCAGTAATGCAATACGCATAGCTTCTCCTTTACTCGAAGCGATGCGGAAAGCGGCTACGCTTCCCGCATGTCTTCACTTGTATTTAGAAGGTGTATTTTGTGCCGATTTCAATATACCGCGACGCCATAGGGAACGCGCCTTGATTAGGATTTGCATACCCGTACAGCTCATAGCTGCGGTTGGTTAGATTATTCACTTTCAAATAAGCGCTGCGATTTTTGTTAATCTTATAGTTGACTGCCAAATCCATTACAAAATAATTAGAGGAAGTAAAATATTTCGTACTTCTTCCCGTAGCCATGCGGTTCATTAGCTCTACATTCCAAGCGCCCTGATTGTAGCTGACGCCTAACTTGTAAGCATTAGGTTCTACTGTACGCTCTTCGTTCCCGTAGGCGGCCCCTGCAGTATCTTTGTTTTCAACATGCGTAAAGGTATAGCCGGCGTTGGCGCTCCACTGCGGCGAAAATTTCTTGCTAACTTCTAATTCAAAGCCTCTTTTTTTCTGCTCTCCCACGTTAATAGGAGTATACAAAGTTCCGTCAAAAGCCGTACTAATGGCGTCATGCAACCGGCTTTCATAGGCGCTTACATGCAGTTCCGTCGTATTATTTAATTTTCGGTTTAAGCCGATCGTAGTCGTATGACCGGTTTCCGGACGCAGGTTGGGGTTGCCTTTATAAAACATGCTGTAATCAGTCGGCCAGAACAAACGGTCCGCATCAGGCGCATTGAAGAACTCGCCCCAGGACACATAGGCGTTGGTTTTGTCATCGACCTGGCAATTAACCGTAGCCCGCGGCGTCATTCTGCCTCCGAACATGCTGTGGTAATCGTAACGAAGTCCCGGCGAAAAAGTCCATTTCTTATCGAAAGTCATGCGATCCTCTACAAAAAATGCCGTATTGCGCATACTTTTATTGTCGTAAGTACCTGGATACGAAATAGAAACATTACGCCAATCCGCGCCGCCCACTAAGGTGTTCTTCTCACTTAGCTTCCATGTCGACTGCCATTGCATGCCTGTTTCTTTATTGCTGTAAAGATAGTTGCTCCAAGAAGCTGCGCCATCGTTATAGGAATGCATATCATATTTATAGTAGTTCTGGTATACGCGCACATAGCCAGGATTATCTTTCTTTTCATTAAAGTTATAGGTCATCGCCCAATTATTCGTTAATGTATCCAAGTAGCTTTTGGTATTTTGCTTGGTGTAGGAACTAACCGCCCAGCCATTTGGTAAATACGGCTGTCCTTTATGTTGGTCTACATGTTCCACGTTCAAAGTCAGCGAATTATGCTCTCCCAGTTGCCTGTCTACGCGGAAGGAAAAATCCTTTTGGTCCATAGCGCTGTTGTTCATATCGACCGTATTACCACTGCGCACATCTTTATACGAAAAATGATCTTGCTCGGTCTTCCCTGCGGCAACAAACCAGTTCCAATCGTTTTCACCGCCTTCGGTGGTAAATTTATATTTTTTCGTCCCCCAAGAACCGTAAGCGCTCTCCAAACTTGTTTTATTTTCTTTTCCTTTGCGGGTAATCACGTTAATTACGCCGCCCACTGCTTCCGAGCCGTAAAGAGAAGACCCGGGACCTTTGACAATCTCAATGCGCTCTACATTATCCAAACTGGGAAAATTGTTCAAGTCAAACGTAGCGCCTTTACCCATGCTGCCGGGAAGCTTACTCAAATTAAGGCGCCGTCCGTCAATCATCACCAGCACCCTGTCATCGCCGTTAATGCGAACATACTGCTCGCCTCCGGGAAAGCCTTGCTGCATAACGAGAATTCCATTCACATCTTTCAAGGCCGCCGTTATATCGCTGTAGTGTTTTTTCTCAATTTCTGCGCGCATCACCACAGACACATTCGCCCCGGTTTCCGATATTTTCAGCGGCGTCCTGGTCGCCGTCACCACCACGTCATCCATGGGAAAAACAGATTCCTCCGCCCAAGCTACGCCGCTTGTGGATAAGAAAATCGCGCTTCCCACCATGGCGCATAAAAGCGCTTTTTTTCTACCGCTTTGTTGGTACTGTTTCATTTTCAAACTCCTCCTCAACCTTCTTGGTTTCCCTAAGATTCTCGTTTTCTCTATATAGCTCGGGGTCCTTCCCGTTGCTAGCCCTTCGCGCAGCGCTTTTGGACATACCCGTTCCAAAGGCGTTCCGCCAGATGACAGGCTCCTTGAAAACCTGCAAACGGCCTTTCTCCCAACAGCACTTCCTCATACGCAGGCAGTGCCACCGGTTGATAAAGCACATTTTTTACGCCTTCGCGGCGCAGGAAATAATTTTCTTGGCTGCTGCCCCAAAGCAGGTCGTCTTTGCCCAATTCGCACAAGGCTTTTTCCACGAGCTGCACCTCTTCGCGTCCGTTGAGAATCAAATCTGCCTCTGTCGGCGCCTCGCCGTCAAAAGCGCCATCATGGCAAATAACCGTAACCTTGCCCGCATCAGCCCACTCGCGCCGCAAGGCCTTGCCTAAGGTAAGGGCCGCCGACGACGGCCCCGCCACCGCCACCCGTTCAAACCAGATATCCCCCCAGAGGCGGCGCATTTCCAGCGTCGCATTTTGGATATGCTTGGCCCAATAAGAGCCTTCGTCGCGATAGGGTTTGCGCAAGTCTTTGCCCAGCTCCATAGCGTCACAGAACGCATCCAGCCATTGCACAGTTCCCTGTACACCATAGGGCGGGGCCAGCGTTATATAGGGCATACCGTAGTTTTCTTCCAAATAGCGGGCCAGCTCCAAGCCCAGCTCGCTGTGCATAACCAGATTGACTTCCGCCTGCGCCAGTTCCGCCAGTTCCTGCGGGCTGCTTCCTGCACCTGGTCGCGTCAATACGTTATAACCGACCAGCTCCAAAAGCCGTTCCATTTCCTTTATATCCGCCTGTTCTTGATAGTACCCCACAGTACAGCCAAGAAGATTCACCGTTTTGGGGCGCACCGTTTGCCGCACCCGAGGAGGCAGCGTTTTTACATACGCAAGTGCTGCCTCCCGATAGCCTTCCCAAAAGCCGCCGCGCATACCGCCGCTATCCATACAGACAGCCGGACAGGAAAGATCTGCTTGCGCCGCAATGCCTGCCACATCATCGCCGATCAAGCTGACGGCGCAACTGTTTTCAATAAACACAACCTCCGGTTTCATGCTTTTTTTTAACAAGGAAAGCGTTTCCAGCAGGCAGTCTTCCGTGCCGAATACAACCGCCTGATTGTCAGGCTGCGTGCAAAAAAAGCGTTTCCCCACATTCGGGCAGGGCCGTTCTAGCTGCCGCAGCGCATAGAAGTAACACCACAAAGGCCCGTTCACCATCATTGCCGCTTCTGGTACGCCTGCGAAAAACGCCGCGCCGCCTGCCAGAGCGCAAGTATTGGTCTGGGCGCACATGTCTCCCCAAGCTTCACCAGCCATAAACAACTCCTCCTCGATACGGAGATCGTTTTAACAATCGTCCTAATTTCGTCAGCACTTCCAGCAAACCGCCAACGCCTACCGGCGTCAATACAGGCAGCTGCAGCTGTCGCAGTCCCATCTCCTCCACCTCATGCGTCGAAAGCAGAACCGCTTCTTCCGTAAGCAATGTTTTCCCTGCTTCCTCGTCCACGATAGGAGCGCCAACCCCCTCCAAAGCTTTACGCAATTCCTGATGCTGTTCCGGCGTCAAGCCGGCGAAAAGGATAATCCCTTCCAGCTTCATCTGGGCTAAAGCCAATACCTCCAGTACCCATTGCGGCTGAAAATGGGTTAAAGGCCGCCCAATTCCCAATACGGCGCTGCGGCCTTGCGTCCAGGGAAGCAAGGCCGCACTGGCCTCCGCTACTCGCCGACTCTGCTTAGCAATGGCCGCTGCCGTTTTTTCCTCTCGCCCTAACGCTTTCCCTAACGCTGTCAGCCAGGCTTTCGTTCCTTCCCAGCCAGACGGATACTCTTGCTGCAAATAGGGAATACCAAATTTTTCTTCAAGGTAAGAAGCTAAACGCCCCATGGAATATTCCGGTTGCGTATGTCCTCCTAAAGGAATGCAAAAAGAAGCTGCCGGGAGCATCCGAATTTCTTCGAGTGAACTATAATTAGGAAAATGTCCAACAATCCGCAGTCCAAAGACGCTTAAAAGCTCTTGCAGCTCTGCTTCTTCCGCTCCGCCAGGCCCCCGTCGATCTCCTAAAAGAACCACCGTATCCGGTTCGGTTGCTTGCGGGCGCATCGAACGGTCGATCAAACGCTGCGCAGCAAAATAAAAGCCAGCGCCATACTCGCCATCCAAAAAACCACTGCAAGGAACGCTCATAACCGGAACCTTCCAGAAGGCCTCCGCTTCTTCGGCCACCGCTTCCACATCATCGCCAATCACGCCGGCTAAACAGGACGCTGCCAACAGCACGTACGCTGGTTTATACGTTTGCATCGTAAAATCAATGCACCCTCGCAACTGCTCTGCGCCGCCGAAAATCGAATGATCGTCAGTTAGATTGCTGGTAACCAAGGGAGCTCTATAGGCATGCTCCAGCTTCAAAGTCCTTGCCAGCGCAGAATATTGTCCACCCAGCTCCATTTCCCGCGCCACATGTCCGCAGGCTTTGGGACTGTGAAAGATGACTGCCGCCCCTTCGTTATGCGCTACCGCCCGCCATACCCCGGGCATACTGCAACTGCAGCTGCGCTTCAAGGTCACCATATGCCGCTTATTCATCGCCATAACGCAGCACCATCTCTTCCAGGTCTTCAAAAGTCAACGGCGTAGGAATAGTCAGCTGTTGATTATCCAGCAGCTTTTGCGACAAATCCCGATAGATCCTTGCCTGCTCCGAGGCAGGCTTCCATTCAATGACGGTCTTGCGTCGAATCTCCGCCTGGTGCATCACCGCATCCCGCGGCACAAAAGCGATAAGCTGTGTATTCAAGCGCGCTGCAAATTCCTCCAGCAAAGCTTTTTCATTAACAATCTGGCGGCTGTTGCCGATAATCCCTCCTAAACGAACCGGCCCGCGCCCGGCAAAGCGGGCTACGCCTTTGGCGATGTTGTTCGCCGCGTAAATCGACATCAATTCGCCGGAAGACACTATGTAAATATCAGTAGCATAGCCTTCCCGAATCGGTACGGCGAAGCCGCCGCACACTACGTCCCCTAAAACGTCAAATAAAACGACTTGCTGTTCCTCTTCTGGAAGTTTTTGCAGCATTTTTAGCTTTTCAAGGGCCACGATAATGCCTCTTCCTGCACAGCCCACGCCCGGTTCAGGCCCCCCCGCCTCAACACAGCGAACGCCGCCGAATCCTTCGTGAACCACCTGCTCCAAGGAAACGCCTTCCCCATATTGACGTACCATATCCAACACCGTCTGCTGACAGTTGCGCCCCAAGAGGAGCCGCGTCGAATCATTTTTCGGATCACAGCCAATCTGCTGAACCCGATAGCCGGCTTCCGCCAGCGCAGCCGACACATTCGAAGCCGTCGTCGATTTGCCGATGCCGCCTTTGCCATAAAAAGCAATTTTTTTCATAGGCCCTTCCTCCCATACAAAAAGAGCCGCCCCATGTAGGGCGGCTCCTAATTACAGATGCAAAAAACTCCATGTCAAAACAAAAAGCTTGCTCAGTAATCCCCTCCCCATCGCTCGTAGGTAAAAACGGTGATTGCTAAACAGGCAGTTCTCCTGGCTCTGGATCTTCGCTCATCCAAACCTTCCCAAGGCATTCGCCCCAGTGGTATTTTATGGATTTACTCCCCATTACAGTGGCGGGACCGCGCCGGTTTTTCACCGGTCTTCCCTATTAAGCCCTTCCGGGCACCTGTTTCATCCATATTCATTTGTCAAAATTCCTAAATTCTATTTACTTGCGCAACAAGTCTCAATCGGCGATTGGTTTCTACGTCCGTGACGTCTAGCGATTGCTTGCTGCTTGTCTTTTACATGCTGAATAAATAACTCCTGAATCGCCTGATTTTCGCCTAATCCTTTTGTTAAAACCTGCGCCTTAAAACCGGCTTGCTCTAAAATCAGCTTGGGCGAATCTGACTTAACGCCACTAAGATAGTTAAGAATATGCTCGCCCGCAAGCAGCATAAACGGCACAATCAGAACATCCTGCACTTCTTTCGCTTTCATTTTGGTCATAGCGTTCGCTAAATCGGGAAAGCCGTCTGTAACACAGACAAAAATACGTTCATAACCGGCAGCCTCAAGTTTTAACTGCAACACCGCATACTCCATTTGCTGCGCCCCATTACAAGCCAGCAAGATTGCTTGACTTTCTTGTAAAGGCGGCCATTGCTGCTGCAATGCTTCTATCGCCAAAACATAATCATCAGGATGATCTTTTGCTCCCAAAGAGAGCAGTAGCGGACGCGCCAGCGCCAGCGTCTTTGTTTTCCATGCCGGTTTTCTAGCTTCTGCGGCAATATATTTTTGCACTCCCTGCAAAGTAGCATCTACCGTTAAGAATAGAGGCTGCACATACACTTCTTCAAAAGCCTCACACGCCAGCTTCCTCAAGGCTTCCTCAATGTCGTCTACCTGTATCCCGGAGCGCGCTGTTAATTTATCTCGCACCGCCTGCGAAGAAAAGGCTCTGCAAATTTTCCACTCTGGAAAGACTTGTTGAAAACGTTCTTCCAGCGGATCTAAGGTACGCTGCAAAGCAGCAGCGTCCACCGAGCCAAAACTTACTAAGACAATTGCCTTTTTGTTCAACCCTTAACCCTCCTGCAGAATGTCGCCGCAAAAAAAACAATCCTAGCCTTCGCAAAAAGGCTAGGAAGAAATTCATGTTCTTCGTATCCCCTGCTCGTCACCCGCGAGCCTGCGGCGATATACAAAACCATATACTATTGCTGGGTACGTAAAATTCATCAACTCTTGTTTGCTTTCCGCCCGGCACCTGCGAGCATGAGGAAAATCAAAAGCAGCAGAAAAATTCTGTTTTCATCCTACACCCGCAATTACTATATGTCAACCACTGTTTTCATTCTCCGGAAACCGAAAGATGCCGATCCGCAGGCTGGGCAAATTCATCTCCATAGGCAGCGTACGCTACCTCTTGCACCCCGAAAACCATGTCTTGAGAGCTGTTGTAAATATAGCCTTCCCTTGGCAAATACAGTTTTTTCTCCCGAATGGCTCGCAGTGTCTGCAGCGACGGATCCTCTAAAAATTCACGCCGATACGACTCAATATCATAGTTTCCATGATCGTTATAGGCAGGCAAAATAAGCAAATCCGGATTAATCGCCACCAACTGCTCTTTATTAAAATTCTGCCCGCTTTGAATGCCTGCTGCGGCAAGGCCGTTAATCACGTTGGCTCGGCGGCACATATCGTCAAATATGCAGCCGCTGCCGCCATAGGTCGACATCAAAGAAATCAGCACTACCTTTTTTCGTTGTTCCAACGGAATGGCTGCTGTTTTTTGCTGAATTTCCGCTAATTTTGCGTTCATCGCCGCTAAAAGCCGGTTCCCTTGTTCCTCTTCTCCTATCGCTTTAGCAATCAGTCGAATGTTTCCCTGCACATCCTCTGCATTTTTCGCGCCTTTACACACGATCACTTGGAGTCCCGCGTCCCTCAGCATGCCAACAATTTCCTCACTGATCCAGTCCGGCGCAATAACCAAGTCCGGCTGCATCGCGAGCAACTGCTCCGCCGAAGGAATATGTATTTTTACCGGTATTTTCTTAGCTTTAGCAACAATATTCGAGCTAACCGGATCATCAAGAAGCGCGTTTATCGCCGCCAGCCGTTGTGTTGATACCATGCCTAAGAGAATTTGATCTGTACCCGCCGATAAGGTTACGATTTTTTGCGGCTTTTTCGTCAATTCCACTGTTGCGCCCCGACTATCTACAATACGATACGAAGTCCCGCTTGAGTTAGCCTGCTGCTTCGCACCGCATCCCGCCATCATAACGCAAAACACAATACTTACCGCGATCATTCCCCAAATACTAAACCTGCGCCGCATACCATCGCTCCTTTTACCGTGTTTTGGACGACGAAAAGAGAGGAGCTATCTCCCCTCTTTAACTGTCGTTTCCCGCTGTCTCATACCGTTCAATCAAGCGCCGCGCCGCCAGAGTCGGCGACAGAGTCCCTTGACGAACCAATTGCTCCATCGGTCCCCGCTGCTCTTTGACTTTTGGGTGTTGAAAAAACAATTCCCGTAAATGCTCTTCCACCAGTGCGTACATCCAGGAAAGAGCCTGCTCCTGACGACGTTTTGAAAAAACGCCGCTTTTACTTGTTTTCTCCTGAAAATCAAGCACTACGCTCCAGATGTCTCCGATTCCCGCCCCTGTACGCGAAGAGGCGGTATACGCCTTTGTTTCCCAGCCTTCCGTAGCCGGGCGCAAGTAATGCAGCATCCGGTCATAGTCTCCCTTGGCCACGCCCGCCCGACCCCGGTTATCCCCGTCGGCTTTATGGACCAAAATGGCATCCGCCAGTTCCATAACGCCTTTTTTCATGCCTTGCAGTTCATCGCCAGCACCGGTCAAAACGACCAGCAGGAAAAAGTCAACCATCGAGCGTACTGTTACTTCGCTTTGCCCAACCCCAACAGTTTCCACTAAAATAACGTCGAATCCTGCCGCCTCGCACAAAAGCATCGTTTCCCGGCTTTTGCGCGCTACGCCTCCTAAGGTACCGCAGGAAGGAGAAGGGCGGATAAAAGCATTGGGCTGGCGAGAAAGCTGCTCCATTCTGGTTTTATCTCCTAAAATACTGCCCTTCGTCAAGGTGCTGCTGGGATCAACCGCCAACACCGCCACCTTGTGGCCGCCTTCACACAATCGCGAACCTAAGGCTTCAATAAAGGTGCTCTTCCCCGCTCCCGGCACGCCGGTGATGCCCAAACGCAGCGAACGCCCGGTAGCAGGCAAAAGCTCCTGCAACACCTCTTGGGCCTGCGCAAAATGGCTAGGCGCATTGCTCTCAATCAACGTAATCGCACGGGACAATACCGTGCGATCTCCTTGCAATACGCCTGCTACGTAATCCGCCACATCTAACTTGCGTTTTCTTTTTGCCGTCACTGCGGCGGGAACCGCCGTAGCAGCCTGCTCCGGCATACCGTCATGACCTCCGTCAACGCCGCTCATCACCCGGCAAGCAAAACGAGCATCCTCTTCTTGCGGCGCCCAGTCGGGACGATAGGTCTTGGTGCTCATAATTACGCCTCCTGATCAAGACGTTGCAACAACTGTTCCAAAATTTTCCGAGCCGCCACGGGAATAATAGTACCCGGTCCAAAAATCGCGGCAGCACCGTGCTCGCGCAAATACTCATAATCTTGCGCCGGAATAACGCCGCCGATAACCACCATGATATCGTCGCGCTCGCGTTTAGCCAATTCTTCCACCAATTGAGGCAGCAGCGTTTTATGACCTGCCGCCAAGGAACTCATACCAACGACATGAACATCGTTATCCACCGCATCCTGCGCTGTTTCCTCAGGTGTCTGGAAAAGAGGTCCGATATCTACGTCAAAGCCCATGTCCGCAAAAGCGGTAGCAATTACTTTAGCGCCGCGATCATGACCGTCCTGGCCCATTTTCGCAATCATGATCCTCGGGCGACGGCCGTCTTTTTCTTCAAATTCGTCCGCCATTTTCCGTACAACCGTAATTTCTTCTTCATCGGCGAATTCACTGCTATACACGCCAGAAATGGAACGGATAATCGCCTTGTGCCGTCCGCATACTTTTTCCACGGCGTCGGAAATTTCTCCCAGGCTGGCCCGGGCGCGCGCTGCTTCCAAGGCCAGCCCCAGCACATTGCCTTCTCCCGTCTCCATAGATTTAGTAATTGCTTCCAAGCAGGACTGTACTTTGTCATTGTCTCGGTTGGCGCGCAGTTTTTCCAAGCGCTGAATCTGTGATTGACGCACTGCTGTATTATCTACCTCCAAGATGTCCAGCGGATCTTCTTTGTCCAAACGGTAGCGGTTAACGCCTACAATCGTTTCTTTTGCCGAATCAATATGCGCCTGACGCCGAGCCGAAGCTTCTTCAATACGCATCTTGGGCAGTCCGGTCTCAATGGCCTTCGCCATGCCGCCAAGCTCTTCTACTTCTTGAATATGCCCCCAAGCGCGGCGAATCAGCTCATCTGTCAGCGCCTCCACATAATAAGAGCCGCCCCAAGGATCAATGACCTTGCAAACCTTAGTTTCATCTTGAATATAAAGCTGCGTATTTCTGGCAATACGCGCCGAGAAATCAGTCGGCAAAGCAATGGCTTCATCCAGCGCATTCGTATGCAGCGATTGCGTGTGTCCTAACGCCGCCGCCATCGCTTCAATGCAGGTACGCCCCACATTGTTGAACGGATCCTGTTCGGTCAAGCTCCAACCGGAGGTCTGCGAATGCGTGCGCAGAGCCATGGATTTTGCTTTTTGGGGCTCGAACTGGTTGATGATTTTAGCCCAAAGCATCCGGCCGGCCCGCATTTTTGCCACTTCCATGAAGTAGTTTTTCCCCATGGCCCAGAAGAAGGACAGCCGCGGCGCAAAAGCGTCAATTGTCAAGCCCGAAGCAATCCCTGTACGAATGTACTCCAAACCGTCCGCCAGCGTATAACCAAGCTCAATATCCGCCGTCGCTCCGGCTTCTTGCATATGATAGCCGGAAATACTGATACTGTTGAATTTAGGCATGTACTGCGAGGTATAGGAGAAGATATCCCCGATAATGCGCATCGACCCAGCGGGCGGATAAATATACGTATTACGCACCATAAACTCTTTCAGAATATCATTCTGAATAGTTCCGGACAGAACCGACTTATCGACGCCCTGTTCTTCCGCCGCCAGAATGTAAAAAGCCAAAACCGGCAGCACCGCGCCATTCATGGTCATCGATACAGACATTTTGTCTAAAGGAATGCCGGAAAAGAGAATTTCCATATCCAAGATGGAATCAACCGCCACGCCGGCTTTGCCGACGTCCCCCACTACGCGCGGATGATCCGAGTCATATCCTCTATGGGTCGCCAAATCAAACGCAATGGACAAGCCTTTCTGGCCTGCCGCCAAGTTTCTGCGATAAAAAGCATTACTTTCTTCCGCTGTAGAAAAGCCCGCGTACTGCCGAACCGTCCAAGGCCGCGTTACATACATTGTCGGATACGGTCCGCGCAAAAAAGGAGGCACCCCTGCCATATATTGTAAATGGGTCATCTCCTTGTACACATCTTGTGTATACAAGGGTTTCAAATCAATTTGTTCCATCGTTTTAGTAAAAAAGTCTTCAAAGGATTGGCCTGTTTCTTGCTCCAGGCGCTTCTTCCAGTCATCAACAGAAGACCGGGGAGGCTGAAACGACAGCTGCGAAAAATCAGGTTTTTTACTCATTAGATCATCCCCTTTGCTTCTTGTATAGCTTGCAAAATCTTACGGCAGTTGGCACGTACATGCACGAAGTCATCAACCCCAGCCTCCCGGTAGACCGGCTCCAACTCCGGAGGCGCAGCCCCCGCTAAAAGAACGGACATCTTGGGGCAGGCTTCCTTAAGCTGCTTCGCCAGCGGCGGTACCAGCTCCGGATAGGTCGCATCCGTAGAGCAGATTACAGTAACGTCGGCGCCCGATTCTTTGGCCGCAGCTACCGCTTCCTCCACGCTGGGGAAACCGTCGTTTTTCAAAACTTCAAAAGCGGCTACTTCCAAAAAGCCGCGGCTAAAATCAGCCCGTGCTTTGTGCTGCGGGATCGGCCCCATATTCGCCTGAAACACCTTCAAATTCTCACCGGTTTTTGCTTTGTACCGCTCCGTGCGCTGCCGCAATTCTTCAAACTGCTCTGTCCAGCGATGACGGCTTATCGGTACAATATCCGTTTCCCCCGGCATGCCGTCATTTAACACTTCCCGTATTTCCCCAAGAGAGGCGCCGCTATAAAACACATCCATTAACGCAGGCGGCAAGTCGCCTGCCGTCCCCGCCGCCGCTTGCAACAACGCCGCTTTTTGTTCCTGCGTCAAAATCGCTTCTTTAATGCTCCGCAAAGGCTGTTGCGTTTCCTCTGGCGGCAGCAATAGTTCTTCCCCTGGATTTGGGTACATATTGTTCCCTACGGCCACGTCGGCGCGTCGATCCAGCTTTTTAAACCGCTCTTGGAGCACCGCGTTAATATCCTGCTGGATTTTACCTGTTTTTAAAGCGGCTTCTACGCCGCCTGCTTCTTCGGTTTCCTGAATCAGCTTCCACGCGGCTTCCGCCAACTGTTGCGTCAGCGTCTCCACATACCAGGAGCCCCCTGCAGGGTCCACCGGCTGCAGCAGGTGACATTCTCCCTGCAACATAATTTGAATATTGCGGGAAATGCGTCGTGAGAACGTATCGCTGGGCCGTATTACTTCGTCAAAGGGCGCTACAGTCAAGGCTTCAATGCCCCCAACCACCGCCGAAAACGCCTCTGTCGTCGTCCGCAGCATATTTACATAAGGGTCATATACGGTTTTATTAAAAGCGGCCGTCCTGGCCAATAGATGCAATTTACGGTTTTCCTCCGAGCAGCCAAAGGCTGCAGCAATCTGCGACCAAAGCATCCTCGCGGCGCGCAGCTTAGCAATTTCCATAAAATAGTTAGAGCCTAAATGAACTTCCACCATGATCTGTGAAGCAATTTGATCGGCCGTCAAGCCCCGTTGACGCAACGCATTCATGTATGCGATAGCCGTGCTGAAAGCATAAGCCAGCTCCTGCACCGAATTAGCGCCGCCCTCATGATATACACCGCCGCGCACCAAAAGCGTACGTAAAGCCGGAGTATTTTTTCCAGCCCAGATAACGCAATGAGCCGCTTCGTCATATAGCTGGTCTAGTGAAATGCCAAGCTGCCCTTCCTGCGCCCAGTAGCCCAAGGGATCCGCTCCCACGCAGCCCACCGTATGCTTGATCAAGTCCCCTTTTTTCGTCATAGCCGCCGCCAAAAGGGATACCACAGACGCCGCCGAGGCTCCTGCGTAAACATATAAGGGAATATCCGCGTCCATCCCGGACAACAACTTTTCCATGTCTTCCAAGGTTGTAATCGAAACGCCCGTTTCCTTCACCCATGAAGGATTTTCCCCGGCCAAAGTTGCGCCATTCAAAGCAAAGCGCAACGCCGTCGCCCCTTTTTCCAGCTCCAGTTTGGCCGCACTATTGGCTTCTTCCGGTAAAGTCAGACCAATCTCCTGCGCAATGCGCCAAGGATGCGAGCGATAGCCAGCGGCGTGAATTCCCCGCCGAAAGCTCCCAGTTCCTGGCGTTTCTTCTAAAGCTGGTATTTTTTCCATATGCGCTGGCGTATAAATCGGCTCTAAGGTAATATTTTCAAAGGTTTTGGTAAAAAGCTTCTTTTGAAAGTCGCCGCCTTTCAACGAAACGATCGCTTCTTCCTTCCAAGCTTCATACGTTGTCGGCTCAAACTCAGTAAACTGCACTGCAGGAAATGCTTTTTCCGCAACATTTTTTTCCTCTGTTTCCATTTCGCATGTTCCTTCCTTCAACAAATTCGGCTTTCTCTCGACATTACGCCCAATTCCACCCCCAGTTTATTCCATTCCATAAAGAAAACCCTTTTGCAACAGCAAAAGGGTGGTGTTTCGCAGGTAGATTTTACATAAAATAAAATAAGACTGACCTGGAATGGTCAGTCTTACTATGTAAAATCGTCTCACGAAATCCCCTTCCTGTCGCTCGCAGGTATAGCGGTGATTGTTGGTTAGGCAGTTCTCCTGGC
>NZ_JAQUZF010000151.1:0-4997 GCF_028691475.1 Anaeromusa sp. | reverse complement strand
TTAATTATTGCAACCACACGCTGCAAATCTTCTTCACTCATCTTCGTATCACTTGGTAAACAAACACCACTTGCGAAAATTCTCTCACATACGCCATCGCCAACAAAGTCATACTTTGAGAAAAACGGCTGTACGTGCATGGGCTTCCAAATCGGCCGACTCTCAATGTTTTTGGCTTCCAATGCCTCCATTATGTCCAACGGCCGCACATTCCCCTGCAATGTCATACAACTCAACCAATAATTAGGCTCATTCCAGGAATTTATCGGCATCATGGAAATTCCTGCCAAACGCCCTAACTCACGCTGATAAAACTCAAAAATATTTTTCTTCTTTGCTACCCGCTGGTCCAATACCTTCAGCTGCCCCCGGCCAATACCGGCCACTACATTACTCATCCGGTAGTTATAACCCAGTTCGCTATGTTGGTAGTGTCTTGCGGGATCCCTGGCCTGAGTAGACCAATAACGCACTTTGGCAATTTTTTCTTCGTCATTACTTACCAGCATGCCGCCGCCTGAAGTGGTAATGATTTTATTGCCGTTAAATGAAAAGATTCCAAAATCACCCAAGGCCCCTGTTGGTTTTCCTTTATAAAAAGTACCCAAGCTCTCCGCTGCGTCTTCAATCAATGCCACATTATAGGAATGACAAAGTTCACTAATACGCTCCATATCTGCAGCCAGGCCATAAAGATGCACAACAAGCACAGCTTTTGGTTTTTTCCCCATACGAGAATATTTCTCTAGCGCCCTTTCCAATGCCATTGGTGACATATTCCACGTTTTCTCATCGGAATCAATAAATACAGGCGTAGCGTCTTGGTAAATAATAGGATTAGCCGTAGCAGAAAAGGTCAAAGACTGACAAAAGACAATATCCCCCTTGCCTACACCAACGGCTTTCAATGCCAAATGGATCGCAGCCGTTCCAGAGTTCAGAGCCGCCGCTGCTTTCACCCCAATCCGCACGGCTAATTCATTCTCAAATTCGTTTACATTCTTACCCAAGGGAGCAATCCAATTCGTATCAAAGGCTTCCTGAACATACTCTTTTTCATACCCTTCGTCACTCATATGCGGCGATGAAAGAAAGATTCTATTTTCATTTGCCATTTCCATAACTTCCTCTCTAAAAACAATGTACCACTGCCAATTTAATGTCCTTGGGCTACTGCAACTTGCTGCTTCTCAAAGTCACCTTGTACTCTAACGGAAGCCACCTGCGCAGGTTCCCGTACGATTGAGCGCTTCGTTACGCCATATCTTGGTACAATTTCCTGCAGCAAAACAATAATATCCTCTTTAGCGCTGGCAGCCTGCAGGCTGTCCAAGACCTCAGATAAATTCTTTCCGCTGACCGAATTTAAGCCCGCCACAAAAATCTTCTCATGTTTAGTCGCTTCGGTGCCTTCTTCCGCTGTTAGCAGCTCTTCAAAGAGCTTCTCCCCCGGCCTGAGTCCGCAAAACGCAATGTCGATGTCTTTGTACGGTTCCATCCCCGAAAGACGGATCAGGTCTTCGGCCATATCCAAGATTTTCACGGGTTTGCCCATGTCCAAGACAAAGACCTCCCCCCCCGCAGCCAATGCGCCGGCTTGCAGCACCAGCTGGCTCGCCTCCGGAATGGTCATGAAGTACCGCGTCATTTTCGGATCCGTAATGGTCACCGGACCGCCGGAAGCAATTTGCTTTTTAAACAAAGGCACCACACTGCCCCGGCTGCCCAAGACGTTGCCGAAGCGCACCGCCGCATAGCGTGTGCGGCTTTTTTCGTTCATCGACTGCACGACCATTTCAGCGACGCGCTTGGTAGCCCCCATGACGCTAGTGGGATTGACCGCCTTGTCTGTAGAAATCATAATAAAAATTTCGCTATGATTACGATCCGCAGCCTCCGCTACATTTTTGGTACCGAATATATTATTTTGTACCGCCTCTACCGGATAGGCTTCCATCAACGGCACATGCTTATGCGCCGCCGCGTGAAACACCACTTGCGGCTGAAATTCACCAAAC
This sequence comes from Anaeromusa sp., assembly GCF_028691475.1. Classification (NCBI taxonomy): domain Bacteria; kingdom Bacillati; phylum Bacillota; class Negativicutes; order Selenomonadales; family Sporomusaceae; genus Anaeromusa; species Anaeromusa sp. Next base: position 2,979 of record NZ_JAQUZF010000151.1, on the reverse strand, counting down.
ACCGTCTGCACGCGCTGCGCATCGCGCACATCGGCAATCACCGGCACTGTTGCCAGCTCCGGCTGGGTCCGTTTTAGTTCCTGGTGAATTTCATAAATACTGTTCTCGCCCTTGCCAAGCAGCACCAGCTGCTCCGGCTTCATCTTGCAGATTTGCCGGCAAAGCTCGCTGCCGATAGAACCTCCTGCCCCTGTCACCAATACTCGTTTTCCTGTCAGATAGGCAGCAATATCTTCCACTGCCAGTTTTACCGGCTCACGGCATAATAAATCCTCTACCTGCACAGACCGTAATTGCTGCACCCCAACTTTGCCGTCGATCAACTCATACATGCCTGGCAGTGTTTTTAATTCACACTGTGTGGCACGGCAGATTTCGACAATTTCCCGCACAGTGCCGCCGCCCAAGGACGGCATGGCAATAATAATCTCATCCACATTGTATTGTGCTACGAACTCCTGGATGCGCTCACGGCTGCCCAAAACTTTGGCACCGTGCAGCATTTTTCCCTTTTTATATATGTCGTCATCCACAAAGCCAACGAGATGATATTCGCTTTGCAACCGCTTACCCAATTCCTTGGCGATCATCGCTCCCGCATCCCCTGCACCGATAATCAATACATTGCGCAGCTCCTGAACCGCCTTTTGCCCCACATAACGACGCACATAATAAGCGTAAAGACGAATGGCAAAACGGGACGCCCCCACCAAAATAATTCCCATTACCCAGCTGAGTACATGGATGCTGCGCGGCAGCCCCGAATCGCTCACAACGTTCATCAAAACTACCAGCACCAGCGAACTGATTGAAACAGCGCCCATGATTGCCACTAATTCCCGTATGCTTGCATACCGCCACATCCGGTTGTACAAGCCGGCAAAATAGAAAACCACTAGCCGGCTCACTACAATAAGGGGCATATAACGAATCAATATACCGACATATACGTCTGGCAGGCTCCCTTCAAAACGCAACAATACTGCTAGAAAAGGAGCCATGCTTACTATTAAAATGTCGATCAGACTTAAAAAGCCAGGGATAATTACTCGTTTCATAAGTCCACACGCTCCTATTTGCTACTTTTTCGTATAATTATAAACAATCGCCGCCGTACTCAAGGATGGCAGAATTTCCTGCAACACTAACAATTTACCGGATTCCGGCACATAAACCATATCCCCGTCTTGCAGACGCAGGTTTTGCGCGATATCCTGCTTTTTCACAAAAGCGTCAAAATCGACTTCCTTCATAAATACGGCGTCTCCAACTGTACGTACCACCGCAATATGCTTAGGGCGCCCCTTCGGAGCAATGCCGCCGGCACTGGATAAGGCTGCAAATACATTCATCTTGTCCGCCGTCAAAGGATAGATGCCTTCTTTGTTAACGGCACCCATTACATAGACTTGGCGCGCCCCATACTGCTTGATAATGATGGCCAATTCCGGAATAGCCAAATATTGACCCAGCTTTTCTTTCAGTACTGCCGTAACTTCCGGAATGGTCAGTCCAGCCATCTTGACTGCGCCTGTATAAGGAAGATTTACATAGCCATCTGGACCAACCGTAATATCATTCATCCAGGATTCATCCGGAAAGCCTAGAACGGATAAATTCAACACATCGTACTTGCCTAGTTGATACGCTCCCATATCTCCGGCAATCTGAAAAGGAGACGGTGGCTCTTGCGCCGCCGCTTCTACGAGAGAAAAGTTTAGTAATACGCACAGGCATGCGAGCAATAGTCTTCGCTTCATTGAGCGCCTCCTTCAGAAGAATGTTCCTTGCCGTAATAGTAGTAATAATAACTATGTTCAGCATCGATTTCTACATTGTGCAAGATGGCCCCCAAGAGTTTGCCGTTAGCCGCTTGAATCAATTTTTGCGCCTGCTGCGCCATCTCTGGCCGCACACTGCAAGAATCAAGCACCAGCACCACGCCGTCCACTTTTGACGCCAATACCGCCGCGTCAGTTACCGCAATCACCGGTGGCGCATCAATCAAGACATAGTCGTACTCTTCCCGCAGTTGCTCCAAGAGCAGCTTCATTTTTTCTGAACCCAACAACTCCGACGGATTCGGCGGTACCGGTCCGCTAGCCAAAAGCGTCAAATTCGGAACTCCGCTCTCCTGAAACAATTCCGTGAGCAGGGTACCTTCTGCCAAGTGATTAGTCACTCCGGCCTTGTTTCTTTTGAAAATATGGTGCTGCACTGGTTTGCGCAGATCACAGTCAACAAGTAGTACTTTCTTTCCTGTTTGCGCCAAAGCCACCGCAGTATTGGCAACAGTTGTCGACTTGCCCTCACCGGGGCCAGCACCGGTAAATATCAACGTATGCAACAAAGCATCTGTTTGGCAAAACTGGAGGTTTGTCCGTATAACCCTGTAGGCTTCCGCCACAGGTGATTTGACGTCTTCGTGTACAATCAAAGTATGTTGGCGCTTCATATGACTATTCCTTTCCTTTGCTAACTAACTGCAATAGCTTCTTAAAGAAAGCCTGCAACTCGCCGCGTTCTTTTTCTTGTGTACGGTCAAATACAGGAATTCGTCCTAGCACGGGCACCCCCAGATAGCGTTGCACATCTTCGTCCGTCCGGATGCTGCGGTTGATGTATTCCATGGCAAAAGCAATGCCTAACCCCAAAATCAATCCCAGCAACGCCCCTATAAGGGTATTCAAGACTATTTTAGGCTTGATAGGTTTTCCTGGCACAACCGCCTTATCTACCAACTGCACATCAGTTGCTTCCATCACCTCGGCAATACGTGCCTCCTCATGACGTTTAGCCAGCATGACGTAAATATCCTGTGCCACCGTAGCATCCCGCAACAAACGCACGTACCCCCGTTCTTTAGCTGGCAACGTGGCCACGTCTGTTTCACCTTCAGTCAGGGCCTTTTCAATCGCCTGCTGCTGCGCCGTAGCCGCTGCCAAATCGACTTCTCCTTGCATGCGCCCGGTAAGCAGC
>NZ_JAQUZF010000150.1:0-5035 GCF_028691475.1 Anaeromusa sp. | reverse complement strand
CAAGTCCCAAATTGATTTTTCTTCACTAATTTTCCGCTAATTTTCCGCTCTATGTTGGGAGGTAAAATAAAAAGACCTCATTACGAGGCCAGTAAATTCAAGGGTTTTGAGTTTGTGAGAACACTCTTAACAGGAGTAAAGGGAGTAATCGGAGGGTACGCTGAGGGTTACGGAGTACGATTTTTGAAAATGCTTTAAAAATAAGGGGCTGTGTCGCTAGATTAGCGGCGCAGCCTCTGTTTCTTTTTTGTGCCCTCCCTCTTAACTGCCAGCAGACGTCGGTTGCCATGCCATCCATGGCGCAACCGACCCTAACCGCATCCAGCGCCGTCGTACTCCTGTTAATTTTCGAATCCCTCTTTCGTACCCTCCGGTCACTCCGATTCTCTTGTTGGTTGCTTATCGTTCCTGCAGCGTGCCCATGAGGCCATGTTTGAGGGCGTAGTTGACCAGCTCGCTTTTTCGTGTAGCGCCGACTTTTTCCATTACTCTCGTTTTATAGGTTTCGACGGTTTTGGCGCTGAGGGTCAGTTTAGGGGCGATTTCGGTGATGGCGTAGCCGTGGACAATATAGCGCAGCACTTCCAGTTCGCGGGTGCTGAGCAGGTCCTCAGGCCGGTCCGCTGCGGCTGTTTCTTCTCCCAAGGTACGCAGCAGGCGCTGTGAATCTTGAGGCGATAAATAACGGCTGCCGGATAAGACGGTGCGTACGGCGTCGAAAAATTCCTTGTCAACGGCGTTTTTCGTTAAAAAGCCTTGGGCGCCCAGACGAAAGCCCAAGCGAATGTATTGCTCGTCTTCGTGCATGGTCAAAAGCAGGATGCGCGTTTGTGGCGAGGCGCTGCGGATATGTTCAATGCAGGATAGGCCGTCTAAGGCGGGCATGGAAATATCGAGAATGATTAGGTCTGGATGTAAGTCTCGCACCAGCTCGATGGCTTCCAGGCCGTCGGCGGCTTCGCCGACAAGCTCCAAAGACGGGTCTTTTTGCAGCATGGCTTTGAGTCCGGCGCGGATTAAACGATGGTCATCGGCTAAAACAATGGTATTCATAAAGGAGTCTCCTTTGTTAACGGAATTTCGACGCGCAAGAGAGTGCCTTGCCTGGAGGCGGGAGAGAGGGTGAAACGCCCGCCTAAGAGTTCTACTCGTTCGCGCACGCCTTGGATGCCCAAACGTTCTGTTTCGGCAGTTTGCTTTTCGTTTACGCCGCGGCCATTGTCAGCCAGTTCAATGCACAGCCAATCGCCTTGTTGGCAGAAGCGCAGGCACAGGGAAGAGGCCTGGGCATGGCGGATGATATTCGTGACCCCTTTGGATGTTTGCCGGCTTAGTGGTACTGAACGGCATGTTTCAGGGGATGGGCGTAGGCCCCAGTTTTATTACGATTGCCAATTGGTTTCCCCGGCGGGAACGCGGCATTGTAGGGGCGGTTTGGAATATTTCTCATAACGTAGGCGGCGGCATTGTGGCGCCCATTGTCGGCGTGGCCTTTTCTCTTGTAGGCGGTCCGGAAAACTGGCAGGTGGCGAGCTACCAGGTTCCTGCGCTTGTAGCTGTTTTCTTTGCCATGGTGGTGCTGCTTTTATGCAAAGGATCGCCGGCCAGCGAGGGCTTGCCGACTTTGGCGAAAATGAGGCCGGAACAGGCCAATCCCGCAGAACTGCGGAAAAACAACGCCCAGGCGCCGGAAGATATGACCGCTTTGCAGATTTTTTGCCAGTATGTACTGAAAAACAAAAATGCCTGGTTCGTATCATTAGTAGATACCTTCGTTTACATGGTTCGTTTTGGCATGATCAGCTGGCTTCCTATTTATCTGTTGGAAGTAAAGCATTTCAGCAAAACCGAAATGGCTATCGCCTTTCTGTTCTTTGAATGGGCGGCCATCCCGTCGACTTTGTTTGCAGGGTACTTGTCGGACAAGTTTTTTAAAGGGTATCGCATGCCTCCGGCCATTATCGCCATGTGTTTGATCTTCTTCTGCGTCATTGGCTATTGGCAGAGCACTACGCTGTTCTGGACTACGGTCTTTGCGGCGATTGTAGGCTGCTTGATCTACATTCCCCAATTTTTGGCGTCCGTACAAACCATGGAGATTGTTCCCTCCTTTGCCGTTGGTTCGGCAGTGGGGCTGCGCGGTTTCATGAGCTATATTTGCGGCGCGTCCTTAGGTACCAGCTTGTTTGGGGTTATGGTGGACCGAGTGGGCTGGGACGGCGGCTTCTACGTGCTGTTAGGCGGCGTGGTTTGTTGCGTGTTCTTCTGCATCCTGACACATCGGGGGGCTCAAAAACTGGCTAAAGAGCGCGAAGAGCTGCAGCGCGCGGCGGGTTGAGAGACTTCAATTAGTAGGAAATTGAAATAGGCTTGCTTGGTGCAGGTAGCTGCATCAAGCAAGCCTATTTTTTTTATAAAACCGTACCCCGTAACCCTCATTCGTACCCTCTCTTGACTCTGATTCTCTTGTTCAATTCTCTGTTTTCCTCTGGCCTTTCTCTGCTCTGTGCTTCATCCTCTCCGTACCCTCCATCTACTCCCTTTACGCCTGTTCGATTTCCGTTCCTGCTACCACTCCTTGTGTCTCCCAACAGTGGAATTCCTCCATTGTAAGTCGACTTTAAAAAACCAGTAAAATCGCGACATGTACAGTTTGTAAAGTTTTTTGGTGAAGGACAAAGTATATTTTTTTAAAAGTTAAGAATTTGTTTTCTGCGGCCTTAGAGTGTGCTATGATGAGATAGCAGTCGATAACACGACGAGGAGGATGGAACGTGAGAAAGTTTGAAGAAGTTCTGGAGAAAGCAAAAGGAATTCCTACGTGTAAAGTAGCGGTAGCGGCAGCGGAAGACGAGCATGTCTTAGAGGCGGTGCTGGCGGCGAAAAAACAAGGAATTGCCGAGGCGGTTCTTGTCGGCGATAAAGAGAAAATCTTGGCCTTGGCGGCGCAGTGCGGCGTAGCGGCAGAAGATTTGACGATAGTACATGAGGCCAATCCTTCGAAGGCGGCGCTGGAAGCGGTGCGTTTAGTCAGCTCCGGAGAAGCCCAGGTCGTTATGAAAGGCTTGATTCCTACAGCTGATTTTCTGCGCGCGGTGTTGAATAAGGATGTGGGCTTGCGCCAGGGCAAGCAAGTGCTGTCTCATGTGGCGGTGATGGAGATTCCCGGGCGGGAGAAACTGCTCTTTATGAGCGATGGCGCGATGAATATGCGGCCGGATTTGCCGCAGAAGGTGCAGATCTTAAAGAATGTCGTTCATGTAGCGCATGCGTTGGGTTTGGAAAAACCACGCGTAGCGGCGCTGGCGGCGGTAGAGGTCGTCAATCCGGACATGCCGGAAACGGTGGATGCGGCGGCGTTGACAAAAATGTGCGAACGCGGCCAGATCAAGGGCTGTATTGTGGATGGTCCTTTGGCTCTCGATAATGCTTTAAGCGAGGAAGCGGCGCACCATAAAGGCATTGTCAGCGAAGTGGCCGGGCGCGCCGACGTGCTCTTGGTGCCGGAAATTATCTGCGGCAATATGCTGTACAAGGCAGCTACCTTTTTGGCGCAGGGCGCTGTGGCCGGCGTGGTGGTCGGCGCTAAAGCTCCGATTGTCATGACTTCTCGCGCCGATTCATCCGCTGCGAAGCTGCAATCCATCGCGTTGGCTGTGCTGGCGGCGCAGCCTCAAAAGTAGCCTAAATGGCGTATGAAATTTATTTTGTAAAAAGGCGTTGACAAGGTGAGGTTATTCCGTTAATATATACATTGTCCCGGAGCTGCAGTAGCGGCAACGGCAAACGGCCCGTTGGTCAAGCGGTTAAGACACCGCCCTTTCACGGCGGTAACAAGGGTTCGAATCCCTTACGGGTCACCAAACTCGCGTTTAGCGCTTTGGCGCTGGACATAGAGTGGGCGATTAGCTCAGCTGGGAGAGCGCCTGCCTTACAAGCAGGATGTCGGCAGTTCGATCCTGTCATCGCCCACCAAAAAAATGCGGCCCCGTGGTGTAGCGGTTAACATGCCGCCCTGTCACGGCGGAGATCGTCGGTTCGAATCCGATCGGGGTCGCCACTTTTTTTTTGCCGCGGTAGCTCAGTCGGTAGAGCAGAGGACTGAAAATCCTCGTGTCGGCGGTTCGATTCCGTCCTGCGGCACCATTGTAATTGCGACGCCTTTCCTGTTTGGAAGGGCGTTTTTTTATGTTCGGAAAGGCCTGAGTCTTCGGTCTGATACATAAACAAAGCCGAAAATTCAATTAATTGCAAATGTTTATTTCGAGAGTATTTTCAAACGATATAAATAAAGGTATAATAAACATACAATAAGCTAAGATTGGCAAATGGCAGAAATGAGGGGGAGGACGTCATAATGAATCAGAATAAGAGTCGTACGCCTATTGTTGCACAAATTGTTTTAATGTTTGTCTTAGCAGTGTCCTTGATGGCAGGGGTCGTAGGATACACCTACTACCATTTGCGCGCAGTCGGGGCGGAAGCGCAAAACGTCATTGAAGCGGATGCGCTGGACATGGTGGCGGCCAAAGATGCGCATACGCAATTTACGAGAGCGCTCCTGGATATGCGCGGTTTTCTCTTTTATCCGGACGGCATGGATACCTATGAGAAGGGATATCGGGCGAACATTCAGTTGAGCTATTCGATAATGAACGACTATGTCGCCAAGGTGGAAAAACCGGAGCTGAAGGCTAAAGGCGAAGAAGTGAAAAAGCTCATTGGCGATTACGTTAAGCTGGGGGATCGCGTGATTGCGGCGAAACGCGCGAATGATCCTAATTTGGCTAAGATTACTGGTGAAGGACGCGCTTTGGTTGCGGCGATCGATAAGGGCTGTGTGGAGCTGACGGAAGCGCAGCGGCAGACGTTGCTGAAAGAGACGCAAATCATGGTGGCTCATGTGCAGGCTATTTAGCCCCCTAATGAAGTTGGAGTCTTGTCTCTAAATCGGATAGAATAAAAACAGAAGGGTGGAGACAAGATATGAAGGGCAAAAACTACACTAAAGAATTTAAAGAATCAGTACTGAATG
>NZ_JAQUZF010000031.1:0-24846 GCF_028691475.1 Anaeromusa sp. | reverse complement strand
AATCCTATGAGGGGTATGTCCTGCGGGGCATGCCTCTTTTTTTTATGAAAGAGGGTGCACAGCAAATCTAGTCTCCATTTCGACACCATTCCGCAAAGTGCTCGCAATTGTTGAATAGAAGATGATAGTTGGATTCGCCGAAACGACTTTTGGCGCGTTGGACAATCCTAGCGTCCGAATACGTCTTGACGCTGTTTTTGATGTAGATCCATCCATTATCAGCAAAGTCTTCTAGTTCAACTACCATAATACTTCCATCATCATAGTGTATGACGAAATCATCGCCTAGATAGATTCCATGATGAGTATAGGCCATTCTTTGTACATATAAGTGAGTTCCTTTGCTGCAAGAATGGCGAATTTCATCACAACTGTTTCCGGCTGGAAGAAGAAAAGGCATTGGATTTGTTGAGGTAGGCTGGTGAGGTTCGATGCAATCCAAGCAGTTGGCGATGGCATCGGTGAGCTGGTTTGCTTTCTCAATGACCTCGCCTAGGTCTTCTGAAAGATGAGTTTTGACAAGGTGTTCCGCCTGCTTTCTGACAGGACGAGACTCTTGCAGCAGGTCTGCAAGGCGCACTTGCCTAGTAGGCATGACAGGATTAAAAAAGCTTTGCATCATCGTAGCTCACAGCCTTTCTTGAATTTTATTTTGATATGCGTGTCAGCGTCATTTCTTGCGGAAGATAATGCTGGCCTTGTTCCGAAATGATTTTCCAATGCAATGTGTTTTTATCGATTAAGCTAATCTCCGCTTTACCTTTACTGTTAGGGCTGTAGCCGCTTTTCCAGGCGATAACTTGTGTGGTGCTGTTAGCGAACTGGCCGGTGATAGTGATTTCCTTGCCAAATCCGTCCGTGCGCATGGCATTGGGCTTTTTGATAGAACTATGACTGCCGCGAAAATACCCTTCATCCCAGTGGAGGTTCAAGGTAAAGCTAAACCCTTCATTTTCTCCATGCCATTTTCCATGAAGATCGACAGGTGCAACATTGGCAGCTGGCTTTGCGGGTTCTTCCTGAGGCGCAGTAGAAGCTGGCGACGGGGCTGAAGGAGCAGGCGTATTGGAAGCGGTTTCTTTTAAGACCTGCAGGGGCAGATAGCCTTGTTTGCCGGAAATGTTGCTGGAAATCTGCAGCTTTAGATCAGACAAGCCGGAAGGAACATCGAAAACAATGCTGCCATCTGTAATGATCCCAGGATTGATAGCTTGGAATTTAAAAGCCTGGCCTTGCTTTGATAAAGTTAGAGCGTTTTCAGCAGAGGTTGAGTGTGAATATTCACGGCCTTGTGCGTCGACTAATTTAAAAGCCGCCGTATTCATTGTGATTTTCTCATTTTTGTTATTGGCAACAATCAGATGGACAATGATATATTCCCCTTGCGCTTGGCGATTTGTGAAGCGATCGCCGACGCTCGTTGTACGTTGAATGTCAGAGATAGCAAAGCCAACATTGTTGAGCTCTTTTCCCTTAATGACCCCAAGGCCGTTCACCTCGACAGTGTAATTGAACTCATCTTTGGGAGCGGCAGGAGCTGTATTCGAGTCAGTAATGCCGCCGGCTGCAGCTGCAAAAACAACAGGAAGTATCAATACGGCTGCAACAGCCGCCCAGGTGGTTTTTCTACGATACCAGGGAATCGGATTTATTGCTAAATCTTCTTCATTGGGTGCAGCAAGCGGCTGCGAGGAAGTAGGCTGAACCTTTCTGCTTTCGATTAAGGAGAAAATACCGCCGAGCAGCAATAATATCGCAGCTATGCTGTAGGCAAGGGAGATAGCGATAACACCGCCGAGTGCGCTTGCGAGCATTAAAATACCCGCTGCTTTGGGACGCGTGTTAGCAAGGGCTCCGCCGACAATACCTAAGATGGAAAAGGGAATGGCTAAAAAACCGAGTTTGGCGATCAGACCGGCACCTGCTGCCCCAAAAGCGCCTCCAATACCTCCGAGAAACAGAGCAAAAACAGCTCCTGCCAGTCCGGCAAGTCCTCCGATAATTCCTAAAATCATGGCTGCAATTTTCATGTTATGACCTCCTGAATTTAATGTTCTTCCTGTTGGAATAAGTACGTCTTTTGAGCTGGCGAATAAATAAGAATCATATTGGTTGAACCGGGGCGGTCTACGTTTTGTTCTGCCAAATAGTTGCGGAGAGATTCAAGATCACGCTGGATGGTTTTTGGTGAAACCTGAAACTTTTGCGCCAGTTCCTGCTTGCTTAAGGTTTGTTTCTTTTTTAGTTCCTCCCAGATGAAAAGAATCCGGTGGTTCTTTTCATAGCGTTTGTGAACAGAAGGCGGGTCAATAGACATGTTTTAGGCACCTCCTTGGAACATAATTTGTTGTGATGAATTAACTATAACAATGTGGTAGGGGCATAATATGTCCATGTAGCTGCGAGAATAAAAATTTTACAAATGTAGTAAGAGGCAAATTACGAGCAATGGCTTTGGTTGGACAAAATATGACTATGCTGTTTTATTACAATGAAACTGGAAAAGCAAAGTGATAGTAACGCAAGTAAAAGAAGGTGATTTGTCTGGAGCTGGGTAAACGCGACAAATTCTGGCGGATTTTATACATATTAGGCGAACTGCAGCATGAAAAAACGATAGTGAGAAAGCAACTGGCAGAATATTTTCAAGTGGATGCAAAAACAATCCAGCGTGACCTGGAGGATTTGCGGACCTTTCTCGATGAAATAGATCTGGTTTGCCCTGGAGAGAACCGAGGCGGAACGTTGGAATACGTACGCGCTAAAAAAGGATATGTATTGCAGCAAGAGCCGCGCTCCTGGCTGACGGAAGAAGACGTTTTGGTGGTTAGCCGCATTTTATTGGAGAGCAGGGCTTTTGACAAAAACGAATTAGGTCTTCTTTTGAATAAGCTGGCGGCCCAGGTTCAACCCAAGGAAAGAAAAGTCATTGAAGAACTCCTGCGAGGAGAGGCGTTTGGTTATGTGCCGGCTCGTCACAGTCAGCCGCTGATGGAACGCATCTGGAAGCTGGGCGAGGCGGTGCGAGCGCAGCGTATAGTCAAGCTTACATACCAAAAAGAAAAAGACGCTCAGCCGATAGAGCGCCTCGTGGAACCGTGCAGTGTGCTGTTTTCAGAGTACTATTTCTATTTGATCGCATACATTCATAATGCAAATCATCCATATCCTGCCGTATATCGCTTGGACCGTATTACCCATTATGAAGTTCAAGGCGAAAAGTACCAAATGACGGAGCAGCGCCGCATCAAAGACGGAGAATTTCGCAAGCATGTGCAGTTTATGACCCCTGGAAAGCTGATGACAGTGGCCTTCAAGTTTTGGGGGCCATCGGTAGAAGCGGTGCTTGATCGTTTGCCTACGGCGAAAATTATCAAAAAAGAAAACGGTGTAACCGAAATAGAGGCGACCATTTTTGGAGAGGGAATCTTGATGTGGTTGTTAAGTCAGGGTGATACCTTAGAAGTGATCCGTCCGCAGTCGTTGCGGGAAAAGATGAAAGCCCGCATTGCGAAGATGCAAGAATTGTATCAGTAAATATGGTATAGGAGCTGCATGTTTAATATGGCTAGAATGTACCCGCAGCAGTTGCCGATGGCAGTGCTGCAAGACAAGAAGAAAGCTTCGGAAGTAAAAGTATATGAGCAGCTAAAGCGGCTTAGCGACGAATATGTTGTTTTTCACAGTACTGCCTGGCTGGTTCGCAGCAAGATAACGCTGAAACCGGAAGATACAGAGCCATGGATTGATGCACCGCCGCGCAAGGTATACCCTATGGGAGAAGCAGACTTCATCGTGCTGCATCCGCGCAAAGGAATACTAGTGCTCGAAGTCAAAGGCGGCCGCCTAAGGTTGGATGGCGGGAGTTGGAAGAGTTGCGACCGACATAATGTTTGGCATGACATACATAATCCGTTGGAGCAGGTCAAGCGCAATTTGTTTTCACTGCTAGGAAAGCTTCGTGAGCATCCTAAATTGAGTGAGTGCTCATTGCAGGTAGGCTATGGGGTAATTGTGCCGGATTGCGAAGTATCTCCAGAAAGCATGGGGCCGGATGCGCCTAGTTCGGTGTTTGCTTTTCATAGCCATATGGGAGAGCTTGCAAAACGCGTGGATGGAATGCTCAATTATTGGCATCATGTATGGCAGGAGTGGAGCCAGGGACGGAAAGGAGAACTATCCAGCCAAGCTGTGCAGGTGATTGTGGAGTACTTAGCGCCATCCTTAGAATTGCGTCGTCCAAGCCTAAAGACACGTATTTCTGAGCAGCAAGAAGAAATACTGCATTTAACAGAGCGTCAGTTTTCTATTTTACAGCTTCTTTCTCGCCAAAAGAGAGCGCTCATCGGCGGCGGGGCGGGTACTGGAAAAACCCTTCTTGCTGTGGAAAAGGCTAAGCAATTGGCAAAGGCAGGCTATAAAACCCTGTTTACCTGCAGCAATAAGCTGCTGGCAGCACATGCGCAGCACCTTTGCGGATCACAGGAGAATTTAACGATTACGCATTTTCATCAGCTTTGTTTTGAGTGGGCGAAAAAAGCGGGAGTGAAGCTGGAGCAGTTTCCACCTTCTACGCCGCCGGAGAGGCTGCAGCAATATTTTGATAAGGAGATGCCGGATAAATTGCTGCAAGCCTTAGATTCAGTCACAGAACGCTTTGATGCCATTGTTGTAGATGAGGGGCAAGACTTTTATGACGAATGGTGGGAAGTGCTGCTTTTCTGTTTGAAAAACCCGGAAGACGATGTATTCTACATTTTCTTTGATGACAACCAAAATATCTGGAATGAAAAAATGCAGTATCCCTTTTCCTTGTCCCCCTACTTTCTGACGGAAAATCTTCGTAATGCTCGTACGATCCATGAACTTTTGAAAAACTATTTTCATGGTGATGCTTACGAAGGAGCCGGGCCGGAAGGGGGAAGCGTAAAATTTCTACCTCTTGCCTCGACGCAGGAACAAGACGTCTTGGAAAGTGCATTGACGAAACTCTTGCAGGAACTGGTGAAGAAAGAAAAAGTGCAGCTAAAAGACATTGCTATTTTAACAGGAAAACGGCAACAAAATAGTTTTTTGGCTTCGGTTGATCGCTTGGGCGGCTACCCGTTGACGCAAAACCTTTATGAAGAGCAGGCTGTTGTTAGCACCAGCATTCGTCGCTTTAAAGGCATGGAAAAGCCGGTTGTGATTTTGGTGGAACTGGAAGAATTGCTGGAAGAAGGGTGTCTCTTGGCGGGCATTAAAGATTCTTTGCTTTGTTATGAAGATCTACACGGCTTGGCTAAAGGCATGCTCTACGTGGGTATGAGCCGGGCGCAAAGCTGTCTGTATGTGCTGGGGGAAGAAAAGATGATGGATGTTGTGAAACAGTGAGAGGTAGTTATGATTAAAAATGACGAAATAAGTGAAAAAATTATTGTTACACGTATACTGGATCTTTTGCTAAGAGACAAGGAATTGTCTGACTATTTTTCGAATGACATAAAGTGGTTTCAAGACCGTCTTGTTTATTGGCAAAATAATTACATTCGAGTTGGACTTATCGGTGTGACTAGTTCAGGGAAGTCAACTTTGCTTAACGCATTGTTTGGCGAAGAGCTATTACCGGTAAAGGTACGACCTAGCTCAGGTGTGTTAGTTACTTGTTCCAGAAGTAATCAAAAACAAGCTACGGTTTATTTTGAGAATGGCAAGGTGCAGCCTATAACAAAGCGTGTTACATATGAGTTAGCTCAATATGGAGATGAACAGTATAACCCACAAAACAAGAAAGGCGTAAAGTATTTAGATGTGTGCTCGTCCAAATTTGCTTTCGATGAAACGATTCAAATCGTAGACAGCCCTGGCCTTGATGCAGATGGGCTGGAAGGGCATGAAGCTTTGACTTTAGAGACACTGCTTCCCTCGGTCGATGTTTGCATATATCTTGTTACACTTAAAGCTAACTCAGATGAAACGACATATCGAGTTCTTCACAGCATTCACAAACACGATAAACCATTAGTGGTAGTGCAAAACATGGCTGATTCAGTGAGACATAAAGAAGGTACTAATGGAGTACTTTTAAAAACGCGAGAGACCGTACTTAGTGAACATCGAGAACGTATACGTCGCATAATTGCTCAAGTTGATGAGACCTTGCCTACTGTTGTTCCAATCGTTCAAGTGTCAGCAAAAGAAGGCTTAATTAGTCAGATGAAAAATAATTGTGGGGCATATGAAAAGTCTGCGATTCCGCAAATGATTCAATGCATTGAACAACAGATTGCCAAGATTCGTCCTCAAATTACGGCTAAAAGGTTATTACAGATCAAGAAGCACTTACAAGAAATGCTTGTGAATGAGGAGCCTAAGCTAAGAAAAGCAGTGATTGAGAATAGAAGTATATCGGTAAACAAAGGGGGGCTTTTAGGCCAGCGTGATCAGGCTAATCTATATTTTCTTGATGTGGAACAAGGTATGAAGCAGATTATGGCTAGGCTTGCAATTGATATTTCTTCAACTGCTAAGGAGTTAGAGGAGTTATCAGATTGTCAGATAGATCAAGCTGCTAATTTGCTTGAATGTTTAAAAGAAAGAGCACGCTTTGCAGAAAAAGAACTAGTAGGATCTATTAGTAGTTTTAATGCTGAAATTGGCAAGGTTCTTGTTGAGTTAAACTTGAATCAACGTGACTATGCTGGTGACATATTACCTAATAAACCTATTGCTGAATCGGCATTTGCGGTGAAAAAGAAAATAGATGTTTATTATACAAAAGAAGAAAAGGACGGTTTTGTCTCTTGGATAGGTCGAAAAATAGGCTGGGGTGGATATGAAGAAGTAAGACGTGAAAGAGAAATTATTGATCTAAGTGCCATAAAAGTGAACCTCGATATATATGCAAAATCACTTACGGCAAACATTATTGCTAACATTAGAAAATGGAAAGAAAAAGTAGATATCTTGCAGAATGTTGTCAATGAAGAAGTGCGGCGGAGAGAGGAAGATCAAAAGAAGAAAGAGCATACTCAGCTTGAGCTAGAAAAGCGCAGGGGAGTTATTAGTCAATTACGAGCTATATTGATAGAAGTTGCGCCTGAAACAGCGGACGAAGATATTACGATGATGATACATGAGCAGCGGTTCGAAGAAAATAGAACAGATATACCTATACCTGAAGTTGTTTATAGTTGTTATCAGCTTAGTCATCAAATTTCACAGTTACCATTTCGGATGGCGGGTGAATACTGTCAAGAAGCTAATGAGAATAAATTAGGAAATTCGTTGAGTGCAACAGTGGTGTGGGGTGATGATATCGATTGTTTACATCAATTTTCACAGCAATTTTTTGATGTTAGTATTACGCATCATGATGAACAAAATTTAGAGAAAATCGGTTATGTTGTAAAAAAAGATAAAAGTGAATTGCCGCCACTAGTCTTGGTGAAGGAGCAACGCGTATATAACGATATTAACGTGACTAGAAAGCTTAATCTTATCCTTGGAGATTCATATAATGTTTATTTATTGGTAAATGCGGTACAACAAGGAGCGGTTGAGAAACAGCTTAAAAGAACACCTCTTTGGAGTATTTTGGAAAATAAGCCAACTATTGTTAATTGGGTGACCCAATCTTTTTCTGAATTTACTAACGGAGGCTATGTTGATGAAGGCATAGCAAGTCTAGTTTCGTTGCGTGATAAATTTGACATGAATGGAAAAGGCCTTTTGCTGCTAAATCATCGAGAACCAATCTATACTTTAGTCTTACTTCATTTACAAACGCTTTCTACACTCACACCAACCGATGAGAAAAGCTGCAATGAAATGGTTATATCTTTAAGTCAAAATGATCCTGAAGTTATCAAACACACAGCTCAATTGATGAGAGCATATGCCCACTATAAGCAATAAGAGAGGGATGATGGAATGAAGCAGTCAATTCTTGTATCGGTAGATAATGAAACGAATCGTATTTTGCAAGAAGTGCAGAATGGAATTTTCGAAGGAACTCGTGATGCTATAGAACAGGTGCGAATGGATATTATCGGTAGTTTTGAGGAGAATCAGTTAGAGGTAAAAACAGTAGCTGATAAATTAGCTCGTGCAGTCAGTACTTGTAACAATGAGATTAAGGGTATGGCAAGTCACGTAAGTCAACTTCCAACATCTGAAGCCGTTGCTAAAATATCTGATATGATAAATGGCCATATAGAAACTGTGGCAAGAGAGACTCGTAAGGAAGTAAAGGCGAAAACGGAAGAAATACATGGCAATTTTATAGCAAAAATGGAAGTCCAGAACCGCTGTTTAGTAGAAAGCCAACAGCGGTATATGGTATCCGTTGAAGTGCAACAAGCACAGCAGCAACAACTTTTAGAAGAATTAGTACACATAAAAGAAAATGTAAAAGAGTTGCAAGCAGAATTAGCATACTTGCGTCAGCCTTGGTATAAAAAACTATTTTAGGAGGGGCTATTCATGAGTATTGTAGATTTTGCAAAAAATACTGAATTTTTACGTTTGGCCGATGTGTATACACCATTGTGTAGCGAAACGGGAAAGACTATAACACATGAAGAATATTATGGGCAAAAAATTTCTAATATTGAGGTTGCAGAATTTCTAGTTCCCGTGTTGGGGCTACAAGGAGCAGGGAAAAGCAGCCTTTTAAATGCACTTTTAATGGATGAACTTGTATTGCCAGTGGATGCTGACGAAACCACTTGTATTCCAGTAGAAATTCGCTATGGGCACAAAGAAGATGGCAGATGTGATGTTTACTTTCAAGACGGGCGAAGCCCTATTCGTTTAACTAGTCCGGGCGACATGGAACAATATGTTCACAATAATTATAATTTAGGTAATGAAAAAGGCGTTTCACATATAGTTGTATACAAAGATAATTCGCTATTAGAGACGGGGGTGGTATTGGTTGATTTGCCTGGAGTTGGCAGTTTGACAGAAGAAAATGTACAAACGACGATGCGTTATATTGAAAAACTAGCGGCAGCTATATTTTTACTTCGGACAGTGCCGCCAATAACGAGGAAAGAGCGAACTTTTCTTAGTGTCGTATGGCCTAAATTGACGACAGCATGGTTTGTACAAAATCAATGGGATGATGAAAGCGAGGAAGAGGTAACCGAAGGAAAAGAACACAATGTCAAAGTGTTGCAGGCGGTTGCAGATGCACATAAAACAAATGGAGACCTAGATATTATGGTTGTAAATGTGTATCAAGCAATGCGAGGACGGTTGGGTAAGAATGATGTTGATTATAAGCATTCAGGTATACTGAAGTTATGGACAAAGATTAATACAATGGCAACTAACTGGCGAGTTCTTTTAAAACAAAGTTTTTTTGAGTCCATACAAATGAAAATGAATGAGATTCGTACCAAGATTGCAAAAGACCAAGAAGCGTTGAAACTTAGTAGTGAAGATTTGCTTCGATGGCACAAGGAAGAAGAAGCTAATTATGATAATAAAGTAGAAGAAAATAGAGCTCGTATTGAGGGGATAGAAGCAAAAATTTTGAACTACCGTCAAGAACTGAAAAAATGTGCTGTTAAACAGAGCCAAGTACAGATGGAAAATCTACGCAGTGAAATGCAACGGGTAATCGGCCAAGGGATCGTAGACGGAGTATTGTTGAACCGGGCTTATCAGGAATGTCTAGAAGAGGCACGCGGGAATTTAGTGGAACTATTATCCGATAAGTTGCTTGGTGTACAGGAAGAGTTAACGACTGATTTGGAAAATTTGGAAGTAAGAAATGAATTTGGACAATTTACTACTTTGGGTGAGTTTAAAAAAGAAGAAAAGATGAAAATCGAAAAAGCACTTCCTAGCGCTGGCAATGTGGTAGGTGGAATAGTTCCTCTTCTTATACTTGGCACGGGTCCTGTAGGGTGGGTAGTTGGTATTGGTGGTGCCTTATTGGGTGGTTGGTTAGGTGGGAAATTTAAGAAACATATTAGTAATGAGAGAAGAAAAACAACTATACGTGACTTGGAAAAGCCATTACAACAATTCCGTAGGGATGTTGAAGATGGTATGAAACGTCAGATTCAAAATCTGTTTGATAGAATTGATACGAGTCTCGCTGAATTTTGTAAAGAGCAGACGGTGGAATTAGATAAACTGCGCTTAGAAAATGAAAAATCTCGGAAAGAACAGGAAGAAGATTTTGCTGGAAAAGAGCTGAGAGTGAAAAATGATATGAACACCTTGGTCCGATTGGAGGCGGAATTAACATGCTAACAATTGAACAATTAAAACAGTATATGTATGAATTAGAACCTATTGTGAAAAACATTGATGATGATCAAATTACTGTGTTATTTCGTTTCTTGAGTGAACGCATTTCTTATCCAGAAAGTTTTGTCGTAATGTTGGGTGAGACTAGTAGTGGAAAGACGAGTATTGTTAACTCATTGTTGCAGCAAGATATTCTTGGTGTAAGTGCTGCGCCCAATACTGGAACTGTGATTGAGATTATGAACGATCCGGATATTACATCGCCGGAATATTATGCATTACATCGTAATGCTACATTAGAGCAAGTAACAAAGCAGGAATTTGATTCTCTTTGCACTAGGCCAGAATCGCATCACAGTCGGTTGCGTCTGTTTATTCCTTCTTTTCCTTCTGGGGTAGAAGGATTGCGTTTGTTTGACACGCCAGGATATGGGTCACTTCATAAGGAACATGATGAAGTGCTAAAAGAATTTATTCCAAACAGTGACATTGTTATCTATGTTGTATCCTATCGGGTCGGCTTTCAGGCAGGAGATTATGAATTTCTTCGTTATGTAGGCGAACTTCTTGATTCGTCAACTGACTTTATTTTGGTTATAAATCGGGCACCTAAACCCGTCATGGATAATGACTTGCGTGTTCAGGAAATTCTAGGGTATACGGCAGATTGTTTGCATCGCAAGCCGGTAAGCTTTGTTCTTCAAAGCGTCGGGTTTGACGAAAAAGGTGAAAAACCTTATATTGAAACAGGACGGCTCTGGGAATATATACAACAGTCTTTAGAATCCGAGCAGCGGCAACGTGCCTTGCAGCGAGCTTTAGCAAATTATCAATATGAATTTTCTTTCATGCTACAAACGTGGTTAGAAAAAGAGGTTCTTCGTAATAGAGCCACACAAGCTGAGAAAGAAGCTATTGCGAGAGCTGTTATCAAGATAAGCGATAAAGAAAAAGATGTGCACAATTTGATTTGTACTACATTTGCTAAACTTTCCAATAAGGTTGAAAGTATATTTGCTAATGCTGCGGCGAATTCGTATGCTGTCATTGCAAGTGAGGTTACTGCGACAGATAAGTGGACGATGCAAGAAGAATGCACAGCTTTTATACAACAACATATGTTGCCCAGGCAGGCTCGCATTCGGTGTAGAGAAATAGAAGATTATTTTGTGATAGAACTAGAAGATCTTGATAAACAAATTAATAGCATGCTTAATACGGCCATGGAAGAATTTGACACAGAGATAAAACTGGAAGCACCTTTGTTTGAGCCTCTTGTGCGTAATATAGGACAAAAAGCCGCTAAACATTTGGCGGATGAAGGATTAAAAGTTTTTTTTGCGCGGTTCGGAGGAGCTGGGGGAGCAGGGGCAGGAGTGGCTAATGCAGCAAAAGCGGGGCTGAAAAATATAGGGGAACTCGTTGGAAAGAAATTTAGCAGAGAAACGCATAATGCAGTAGCTGTATTTCTCAAAAAGATTGGAGCTACATCTACTCGTGCGATTGCAATTGCGGGTACGGTCATTGTAGAAGTGGTATTTTATACTTACGATGCCAATACCTGGCAAAAAAAATTAATAGAGAAAATCGATGAAGCCCTAAAAGATTGGACTCAAGAGGTTGTTGTAAGTGTGCGCAAGGACCTTTCTTCTTTGCGCGATTACAATTTGATGAAGACTAGCGAGTATTTCAGAGAAGCTTCTTCTATTTCTTATAATGAGGAAGAAATATTGCGAAATTTAGAATCAAATCAACTGCAAAATTTAATTGAAGATGTCCAGTCAATTAGTCAAAGGCTACGAATAGAAATAGAAGTGGAGGATTAACTTATGGGAAAACGAAATTTTCTTTCGCAAAGTGAAGTATGCGAACACGTCGAAGCAGAATTAGTGAATGAATTTCCTATTTCATATAAAAATAGAAAGGCGAATGAATTAGGAAAATACGAGGCACATCCTCTTGCTTACAAGATAGTAGATTCATTGCCCGCAATTATTGATCTTGCTAAAGATATTGTTACTCTAAGGATGGTAGAGAATCAGACACAACTAGAAATAGTTAAACTAAAACAGAAAAATGATTTACTGAGGGTTGAGGCGGAAAGTTTTGTAAAAAAAGCGCAAGCGTCTCGAGCTAACATAGAAGTCAAAGGTCAACAAGCGGTTAATATATTGGTAGAGCTTACTAATGCTTTACGAGAGAATGATATTGAACCAGATGTTCAAAAAGAACTGATTAAAGTGTATAATTTTGCTATTCAAAAGGTTTGCGAAGAACCTGTATCTCATGAATGAAGCAATTCTTTTTGCAATCAAAGAGGGAATTTCTCTTTTGCAGAGACATGAATATAATCGCGCTTGCGAAAAGATGGCTAAGTGTCAGGCGGATTTTCGGCGCAATGATGTGCAATGTCGGAGAGAAAAAATTGATGAGATCAATCGGAGCTTACTAATAGTTTCGCAAATGATTCAAACTTTACAGTTTCAACTTAACCAGATTAAACGTGAAAACCCTAATGTTGAACTTAATTCCGTAATATGTTTAATTGCTGAAATGAAGAAACAAAAAGCATTATTAGAAGGAGCGAAGCGGAAGTGTTCAAAGCGTATGCAGGGCGAGCGTAATTTGTAAAAAGGGCCTCCGCGCCTTGAGCGCCAATGAATATCCTACTAAGAGCTAGTCGTTCAGGCACAGAGCCACCCTTGTAATTGCTATAGTGTTGTTCCTCACCGCTTTTGCCAAAAGCTACTCGCTAATTTTGTCGCATAACGACTTAACAAAAGCCTTCTTGGACTCGATGGGTGCGAGTGCTCCAAGAAGGCTTTTTGCAAAGAAATCTTTAATATTACTTTATTTCGTGTTTTTCGCGGCCTTCGCGGTTGGATAACACCTGTTTAGAATTCGTACTTCCTCAGCGGCAAATTTTCGCAAGCGAGTCGTCCAGGGCGTCGAGAAGCCGGGCGAGGTCGCTTTCTTCGATAACCAGAGGGGGCTGGAAGGCCAGTACATTGCGGCCCGGGCCGTTTTTGCCAATCAAGAAGCCTTTGTTTTTGAGGTCTTCTAAAATAGCGTCCACCCAGTCGCTGGCGGCAGAGCCGTCAGGCAGGATAATTTCTGCGCCCAGCATCAAGCCCAAACCGCGTACATCGCCGATAGCGGGATGGCGCTGCTGCAGCTCTTGGAGTCCTTTTTTTAGGTAAGCCCCAAGCTTGGCGGCGCGTTCAGGCAGATTATGCTCCTTGAGATAGCGCAAGGTAGCCAACGAAGCCGTGGCAGTCACGGGATTGCCTCCTAGCGTGGAGGCGCCGGGGCGGGTATAGCTGTCGGCGACAGCGGCGGTAGCTGTGAAGGCTCCCACAGGAGTGCCGTTGCCCAGCGCTTTCGCCATGGTCATAATATCCGGCTTAATGCCATAGTGCTCGCAGGCAAACCATTTGCCAGTGCGGCCAAAACCGGTTTGTACTTCATCCATGACAAGAAGAATGCCGTAATGGTCCAGAATTTCCTTAACGCGCTGGAAATATCCGGCAGGCGGCGTGATGATGCCGCCGTTGCCCTGGAGGGGTTCGGCGAAGAAGGCGGCGACTTGCCCGGACGTGGAAAACTTGATGACATTTTCTATCTCGTCAGCGCAGGCCAGATTGCATTCCGGATGGCGCTTGCCTAAAGGACAGCGGTAGCAATAGGCGTTAGGCGCAAAATGGATGCCCCCCACAGGGGACGGATCGGTACGCCACATGCCGATGCCGGTAAGACTCATGGTCAGCTTTGTGCGGCCGTGAAGGCCTTGCCGCAGGGCGATGAATTCATGGTTGTTTGTATGTAAGGTTGCCAACAGAGCGGCGCCTTCATTGGCTTCGGTGCCGGAGGAACAAAAGAAAGTCTTTTGCAATTCCCCAGGCGTTACTTGCGCCAAGGACTCCGCTAAATTGACAATAGGCTCGGTAAGATAAATGGTACAGGTATGCTGGAGCGTTTCCACCTGCTTGCAGATTTCTTTGGTGATGTCCGGATTGCAGTGGCCGCAGTTAACAACAGAGACTCCGGCAAAACAATCCAAATACTCTTTACCGTTTTGGTCATAAAGATGCTGCATGCTGCCACGTACCAGCTGCATGGGCTCCTGGAAAAAATGATAGACACAAGGGATCATATATTCTTTCTTTTTGCGAAGAATTTCCTCGGGACCGATGAACTGACTCATAAAACAACCACCTTTCTTTTAAGGAACCACTACTTTATTCGCAGCTCACGCTAAAACGGCCTTGATTCGGCGCTCTCATGAAAGCAGTGGGTTTATGTACGGCAGCCGACCCGTAAACGGGCCGGCTTCTTTGGTTATATATCTTTCACAACCCTCATTCGTGCCCTCCGATTACTCCATTTACTCTTGTTTAAAGACTCGTTCCTCTGACTTTACCGGGAAATGCGGTAACGGAAAGCGCCAATGCCCAAGGGTCGGGGGCTGGCTTCGCTCAGAGCGGTTAAAGCGTCAGCGGAGAAGGCGTAAGCGTCTTTTTTAGCCGCGAGTTCGTCGAGCTCTTTGCGGTACGTTTTGGTGATTTGTCCCACCAAAGCCGGGGTGTAATGCTGGCCTTCAATGCGGTAGCTGCCGACAGAGGTCAGCGCTGGCAGGAAAGGAAGCAGGCAAAGATCTTTAGCGAAGAGAACATGATTGCGCTCATACTGATCGATGGCAATGGGGTGAATCTGTCCGGCTGTGTCCAGCAGTCCGTAGGAGCGGTCAACGTCTGCTTTTTCCAGGCCAAGAATGGCTTCCGGCAAATGGTGGTCCATGACCATAGCTTCCAAAGGTCCGTGGATAATCATTTCCAGCGGCAAGGGGGTGTGCTGGCAAAGATCCCAAATCTGTTCACAAGTGGCTTCCGCGGAGACGGTTCCTTGGCGTAGGCCGTTGTCTTGCAGCCACTTGGCGGTAACGCCGTTAAACAGATTCAAAGAAAGATCGCCATAGATCGGCAAGGAAGCGTGCTCGTTCGCCAAACGAAGCATGCCGATGCTGCTGACCATCAGGCCGTCAAGGCCTAACTCCGCGGCCTGTTTGAACAAATGAGACCATTCACTGCACTCTCGTTCCAAGGTAATACGGGGGGCTGCAACAACCACTTTAGCGTTTGCCGCATGCGCTTCTTGGGCCAGGGCTTTTAAATTTTCTTTCGTCCAAGGACGGTGTGGCAGGAAGCTTTCACCGCCTACATACAAGGTGTTGGCGCCGTTTTCCAAAGCTTCTGACGCAGCGGCGCGGTCGGCTACGCGCACGGACAGCGTAGGTTGATGAGGAAAATCAGCGGCCATTTGCTGTTTTGGCAAAGCTACCGGCGTATCAAGGCCTGGTTCCACAACGGCTTGACTGAAAAAACGCGGCTCTCGTTCGCCTGTGTAGCCGATGGCGGCGGCGCCGGGGTTGCCGAAGGAATAGCAGGTGGAAAGGTCGCGGGAACGGTTTTCCTGCATTTCCTGCCACTCTTTTTCGGTTAAGTAATAGCCTGTGGGATCGTCAAAATAACGATCAATTGCGCTGCTGTAGAGATGGACGATGTTGCTCACAAAGTCGGCGGTACGCATGCGCCCTTCAATTTTAAAGGAGCAAACGCCGGCTTGAATGAGTTCCGGCAGATGATTATACAGGCACATATCTTTTAAGGCTAGTTTGTAAGGGCCTTGTTCGCCGGACTCCAATACGTCGCCGCTTTGGGCGTCGACTAGCTGATAAGGCCAGCGGCAGGGCTTGAGGCAGCGGCCGCGGTTGGAACTTTGCCCGAAGAGTACGCCGGAGTGAATGCATTGACCGCTTTGGGCGATGCACATGTCCCCGTGAATGAAGTACTCAATTTCAATGCCTGTGCGTTCTTTAAGAAGGCGCAGCTGATCCAGCGTCATTTCCCGGTTGGTAACCACGCGGGTGAGGCCGTAAGCTTGCAATTGCCGCACGGCATGCTCGTTATGGGTATTCATCATGACCGAGGCGTGCAAGGGAACCGTAAAACCGGTTTCCTTGGCCAACTGCAGAATGGAGAGGTCTTGTACAATCAGGGCGTCAGGCTGCAGTTTTTGCAATAGTTCCAGGTATTGGCGCATGCCCGGCATTTCCCGGTCGCTGATTAAATTGTTTACAGTTACGTACAGTTTGACGTTTCGTTCATGGGCGTAGGCAATGGCCCGGGCCAGCTTTTCATCATCGAAATTGGTGTCGGTGCGATGCATGCGCATATTGAAGCGCTTGCCTCCGAGATATACGGCATCCGCTCCGGCGCCGATGGCGGCCTCCAGTACGTCCCAGTTGCCGACGGGGGCAAGAATTTCCACGCTTTGACGAGTCAGTTCCATCTTTTTCATCTCTCCATATCTTTCAACAATCTCACCCCAAGGAGGTTGAGTTTATTCGAAAATTTCCCGCGCTTCCGCCTGTAGGTCGGCCGCGAGATCCACGCCAAGATTTAGGGCGGCAAAGGAATTTAACAAAACATGAGGTTCTTTCACGATATCCACAGGAATGCTGCCGGCCGGAGTTCCGGCGAGAATGGCAGCGGCTTTGGCAGCGCAGGCTTTTCCTAGTTGGCGGTGGTCCGCAACAAGAGCGCCTAAAGCGCCGGCAGGAACGTTGGGGGCATGGGAAGCGACAATAGGCAAAGCTAACGTATCGGTGTAGTAGACAATGGAGGCGAAATTATCCTCAAGGGCCTTGCCGATGGGTAAAAAGATCGCGTCCAAATCTTCCGGCAGCAGCTGCGGCAAGGAAGAGATATCTTCGGCTTTTTCCAGAGGAATTTCTACGCAGCACAGGTCTGCAGCGGATGCCGCCTGGCGAAAATGCTTCATTTCCAGCTGCGCGTTAGCATCGTGAGCGTGGAATAAAATGCCCAGACGAGCTAGGTTGGGCAGCAAACGACGCATAAAAGTGATTTTCTCAGCGGCTGAAACCATGCCGGAAACACCAGTAGCGTTACCGCCAGGCTTCTCGAGAGAGGCGGCCAGACCGGCGCCGACGGGATCAAATACAGGCGTGTAGACGACAGGGATATCCTCGGGCAGCGCAATCGCCGCCAAGGCGGACGGAGTGGTGCAGGCGAAGATCAAGCTTACGTCGGCTGCCGCCAGCTCTGCTGCTAACTGAGGCAGCCGGGAAGGCTGGCCGTCAGCGTTGCGATAAATAAACTCCGCCTTTACGTTCAAGGCCTGGAGCCCTTCTTGGAAGCCTTCGACGGCATCATCCAACATTTGGGTTAGTTGTAAAATTCCAATACGGATCATAGTACACCTCGTATTCATAGAAAAATAAGCGGCCTCCCTTTTGGGCAGGCTTTCTCTTTATAATTATGCTGCAGCCGGGATAAAAAAACAAGAGATGAATGAGGCAGGTGGTTTACCACTTGCTTTTTTTAAGGCGCAGCGCGTTCAATACTACGGAAATAGAGCTAAAAGACATAGCGGCCCCAGCCATAATGGGAGATAAAAAGCCGGCAGCGGCAGCGGGAATGCAAATGGAATTGTAGAAGAGCGCCCAAAAGAGATTTTGCTTGATGTTGCGCAAGGTAGCGCGGCTGAGACGTATGGCCTGAATGATACCGTGCAAATCGCCACTGATAAGAGTGATGTCCGCCGCTTCCATGGCTACGTCCGTACCGGTGCCGATGGCAAAGCCAATGTCAGCGCGGGCAAGCGCCGGCGCATCGTTAATACCGTCGCCCACCATGCCAACGACATGGCCGAGCTGTTGCAGCTTGGCCACTTCAGCCGCCTTATTTTCCGGCAGAACTTCCGCCAGGACATGTTTGATGCCGAGAGCGGCGGCTACATGGTTGGCGGTGCGGGTATTGTCGCCGCTGAGCATCCAAACCTCAAGGCCCATATCCTGTAAAGCGGCGACGGTAGCGGCGGAATGTTCTTTGAGCGTGTCCGCCAGCGCGATGAGTCCAAGAAGCTGCTCGCCCTGGGCGGCTAAGATTACGGTTTTTCCCTGGTCTTCTAGTTCGCGCATGACTTGCTCTAGCGGTGCAGTATCGATTTTTTGAGCAAGAAGCCATTGGCGCGTACCTAAAAAAAGCTGCTTGCCTTCAACGGTTACGGCTTCAATGCCAAAACCGGGAATCGCGCGAAAGGATGCCGGAGATTGCAGTGGCAGCTCTTGGGTGCGGGCGTGGCGGACGATGGCCTGCGCCAGCGGATGCTCAGAGCTGCTTTCTCCTTGCGCGGCAAGGAGAAGCAAATCTTGCGGCGTTACGCCGGGAACAGGCAGAATATCGGTTACTTCCGGCAGACCCTTGGTCAGGGTGCCGGTTTTATCGAGAACAATAGCCGTAAGGCGATGGGCTGTTTCCAAATGCTCGGCGTTGCGGATTAAAATCCCTCGCTCAGCGCCGATGCCTGTGCCGACCATAATGGACGTAGGCGTGGCCAGACCCAAAGCGCAAGGGCAGGCGATGACTAGGACCGCTGTAAAATGGGTTAAGGCGGTGGCGAAGTCTCCTGGCGCTACTATCAAGTACCAGACTAGAAAGGTGGCCAGCGCCAGCAATAAAACAGCAGGCACAAAATAAGCGGATACCTTGTCGGCGAAACGCTGTATCGGCGCTTTGGAGCCTTGGGCTTCTTCGACAATGCGCATGATTTGCGCCAGCATGGTATCCTTGCCAATTTTGGTGGCCTGAAACGTAAACGCCCCAAAGGTATTTAAGGTGCCGCCGATAACGGTGTCGCCTGCTTTTTTATCGACAGGCAGGCTTTCACCGGTCAGCATAGACTCATTTAAGGCCGAGGCGCCTTCTAAGATCACGCCGTCTACAGGCACTTTTTCACCAGGGCGTACCCGCAGAACGTCCCCAGGCAGGACGGCTTCGACCGGTACATCAGTTTCTTCTCCTTGCAAAAGCCTATGGGCCGTTTTGGCTTGAAGGCCCATCAAGGCTTTTAAAGCTTCCGACGTGCGGCCTTTCGCGGTGGCTTCCAGAAATTTACCTAGAATGATGAGCGTAATCAGTACGGCGGAGGTCTCGAAATATAGCTGCGGCTGATCTTGCAGCACGTTGGCGAGACTGTAGAAATAGGCGGCGGAGGTGCCCAAAACGACTAAGACGTCCATATTAGCACTGCCGCTGCGCAGCGCATGGTAAGCGCCGCGATAAAAAGCCCAGCCGGCGCCGAATTGCACTGGCGTGGCCAAAAGCAACTGCACATAAGGGTTCATCAGCCAGTGCGCCGCTTCCCATTGCAGGGTATGAAAAACCATGCCCAGCAGCAGCGGCAGCGATAAGGCCGCTGCAAAAAAGAGACGCTGTTTCTGGGTGCGCAGTTCCTTTTGACGCAGCTGTTTTTCTTGATCAAAGGAAGCCTTTTCAATGATCGGAGTTGCCTCGTAGCCAAGGCGTCGTATTTTTTCCTGCAGGTCATATGCGGCAAGGACGCTGGCATTATATTGAATGCTGGCTTTTTCTGAGGCGAAATTAACCTGGACAGAGTGAACGCCAGGGGCTTTGGCCAGCATTTTTTCAATGCGGGCGGCGCAGTTGACGCAGGTCATGCCAGATATCTTAAAATCCGCTTTTTCTAGAATCACCTGGAAGCCCAAGGTCGCCACTTTTTCCGCTAATTGGGTTTCGCGGACTTTGGCGGCGTCGTAGGTGACACTGGCGGCTTCGGTGGCGAAATTGACTTGAGCCTGGGTAACGCCGTCAAGGCGGGCGAGGCCTTTTTCGATGCGCTTGGCGCAGGCGGCGCAGGACATGCCGGAAATTTTCAAGGTTGTTTGCTGTTCAGCGGACATATGCTCACATCCTTTAACGATTAAACTGTTTGAGTACGGTCATTAATTCAGCGATGCTTTCGTCGGCGTGATCCGCTTTGATGGCGTTGACCACGCAGCTTTTGGTATGGCTTTCTAAAATGAGCAGGGCGACCTGGTTCAGCGCGGCCCGGGCGGCGAAAATTTGCTGCAAAATGTCTACGCAGTAGCGGCTGTCGTCGATCATTTTATCAATGCCGTTAATTTGGCCGGATACTTTTTTTAAACGTTGCTGGAGATTTTTCTTTTCTTTTTCGTTTAGCATATAATGCCCTCCTTTATGCAATACCCCAGTAGGGTATATTAAGCGTACATCCTTCTGAAAAAATAGTCAAGGGAATCGATTTGACAAGATACGATGATTGAAGGAAAATGAGACAAGAACAACTTCGGGAGGTTGCTATGTCCAAGGTACCGTTTACGCACTTGCATGTGCATACTGAATATAGCTTGCTTGATGGGGCCAGCCGCATTAAAAATCTGGTGGCTCGGGCCAAAGAACTGGGCATGACGTCTTTGGCGATTACCGATCATGGAACCATGTACGGAGTCGTTGATTTCTATAAAGAAGCGAAAAAACAGGGCATTCATCCTGTGATTGGCTGCGAAGTCTATGTGGCGCCGCGCTCGCGGCAGGAAAAAGCCAGCGTGGATGGTGAATACGCGTATCATTTGGTGCTGTTGGCGGAAAATGAAGTTGGTTACCGTAATTTAGTGGAATTGGTGTCTAAAGGCTATTGCGAAGGCTTTTACTATAAGCCTCGTATCGACCATGAGATCTTGGCGGCTTATAAGGAAGGAATCATAGCCTTAAGCGCCTGCTTGGCGGGGGAGATTCCGGCGGCATTGCTGCGCGGTCAAGAGGAAAAAGCAGAGTCTCTGGCGCGGGAATACCTGGAGCTTTTTGGGCCGGAACATTTTTACATGGAGCTGCAGGACCACGGCATGCCGGAGCAAAAGGAGCTCAATCCTCTTTTGGCGGCCTTGGCGGCGAAGCTGGGGATATCTTTGGTAGCGACCAATGATCTGCATTATGTAGAAAGAAAAGACAGCGAAAGTCATGACGTGCTTATGTGCATCCAAATGGGCAAGACCGTGGATGAGGAAGGTCGGATGCGTTTTCCCAGCGATGAATTCTACTTGAAAAGCGGCGAAGAAATGGCGGCGCTCTTTAACACATATCCGGAAGCTCTAGCCAATACCTGCCGTATCGCCGAGCGCTGCCAGGTGGATTTCGATTTCGAACATTTTCATTTGCCGCAATTCCCATTACCGGAAGGTACGACGGCGGACGCGTATTTGGCCCAGCTTTGCGAAGAACGGCTTCCCCGAAGATATGCTGAAGAAACAGCGGAAGTTCGGGAGCGTTTGCAGTATGAACTGGGTGTTATTAAGCAAATGGGTTATTCCAGCTATTTTTTGATTGTCTGGGATTTTATTAACTATGCGAAGGAACAGAAAATTGCCGTAGGCCCAGGCCGCGGCAGCGCCGCAGGCAGCATTGTCGCTTTCTTGCTGGGTATTACCGATATTGATCCCCTACGGTATGGTTTGCTTTTTGAACGTTTTTTGAACCCAGAGCGAGTCAGCATGCCTGATATTGATATTGACTTTTGCTATGTGCGCCGAGGCGAAGTCATTGATTATGTATCCAGGCGTTATGGCAGCGATCGGGTGGCGCAGATTATTACCTTCGGGACGATGGCGGCGAAGGCGGCTATTCGAGACGTGGGGCGGGCTCTGAACTTATCTTATAGCGAAGTAGACCGGATCGCCAAGATGGTTCCCGGCGAGCTGGGGATTACCCTGAAGCGCGCCTTGGAAACCAGCCCTTCTTTACGAGAAGCCTATGAAGGCGAAGAGACCGTTCGGAAGCTGTTGGATTTGGCGATGGCGCTGGAGGGGCTGCCTCGCCATGCCTCTACTCACGCGGCAGGGCTTGTGATTGCCAAAGAACCCCTGACGCATCTGGTTCCGCTGCAGCATTCTTCCGAAGGTTTTTTAACTACGCAGTATGACAAAGACCGCGTAGAAGAAATCGGCTTGTTGAAAATGGACCTTTTGGGCTTGCGTACGCTGACGGTAATTGGCGATACCCTGGAGCTGGCGGCTAAAAACAGAGGCGTTCAAGTCGATTTAGAAACCATTCCCATGGATGATGCCGCAACTTGCGCCATGCTGGCCAGCGGCGACACGGGCGGCGTATTTCAGGTGGAATCGTCCGGCATGACGAATTTGGTAAAGGAATTGCGCCCGGAACGCTTTGAGGATTTAATTCCGCTGGTGGCGCTCTATCGGCCGGGTCCTCTAGGCAGCGGCATGGTTACTGATTTTATTAATGGCCGTCACGGGCGTAAAGAAGTGACCTATATGCATCCCTGGCTGGAGCCTATCTTAAAAGATACCTTTGGGGTTATTTTGTATCAGGAACAGGTTATGCAAATTGCGTCCACCTTGGCGGGCTTCAGCCTGGGACAGGCGGACTTGCTGCGGCGCGCCATGGGCAAAAAAAAGCACTCCGTTCTGGAAGCGCAGAAGGAGAACTTTTTGAAGGGCGCAGCCGCCAAAGGGATTGATACTTCTTTGGCGAAAGACGTCTTTGAGCTGATGTCTCATTTTGCCGATTACGGCTTTAATAAGTCCCATAGCGCCGCGTATGCGCTGGTTACGTACCAGACGGCGTATCTGAAGGCGCATTTTCCTCATGAATTTATGGCGGCTACCTTGACCAGTATTATGGGGGCCAGCGATAAAGTCGGTCATTATATTGAAGAATGCCGGCGCATGGGCATCTCTGTGCTGCCGCCGGATGTCAACGCCAGTGAAAGCCGCTTTAGCGTTGATGGCGACGCCATTCGTTTTGGCTTGTCGGCAGTGAAAAACGTCGGCGAAGGAGCTATCGAAAGCGTTATGGCCGCTAGAGAGGCAGAAGGGCCGTTCGCGTCGCTGGTGGATTTTTGCAGTCGCGTAGATATGCGTCTTGTCAACAAGCGCGTAATGGAAAGCTTGATTAAATGCGGCGCGTTTGATTCTACAGGCGCTAAACGCTCACAACTGCTGGCGGTGCTTGATCGGGCGGTCGATGTGGGGGCCGGCTGTCAACGGGATGCCCAAAGCGGACAGTTGGGCTTGTTTGGCGAGGAAGAGCTGGCGGAAACTTGCTCGCTCGAATTACCGGACTTGCCGGAGCTGCCGATGCCGCAATTAATAGCCTTAGAAAAAGAAATAACCGGCTTTTACATTACCGGTCATCCTTTGGAACCGTTTCGGCAGCAGTTGGCGGGCCTGACTTCTTTGGAAGAACTGCAGGCGCAGCCAGCGGATGGGAAAAAGATACGCATTGGCGGCATGGTGGCAGCGGCTAAACGGATCAGTACCCGCAACGGGGATATGATGTGCTTTGTGGCGCTGGAGGACTTTTCCAGGCAGATGGAAGTAGTGGTCTTCCCCCGTGTTTTCCACCAGGCCATGCCGTTGCTTGTGCCGGATACGCCGGTTATCGTGCAGGGGAAGGTCAGCGTGAGCGAAGAAGGAGTAAAAGTGCTGGCGGAGCGCATTTCTCTTTTGAGGGAACAGCCGCAGGAGGTGCGGCTGCAACTGCGCAAGGAGCAGGAAACCCAGCCTGTTTTTGATGCTTTGCGCGAGGTATTTTCCCGGCATCGAGGCTCCTGCCGTGTTTTGCTGCATTTAATAGACAGCCGCCGCGTGATTACAACGGAAGAGCGCTTTTGGATTGAGGCGACGCCCCAGTCGCTGGCGGAGTTGGAGAAGGTGTTGGGGACGGGGAGCGTTCATACTGCATAAGCGACAGGACGGCGGCGCTTTCCCGCGCAAACTGGTAGACTGTAGCTCCGAGGCGATCGCTCATGGGAGCGGCAGCGCCGCTGGCGTCAAGGCCGTGAAGGCGGGCTAAATATAAGGAACGGAAAACGTGAGAACGATTGGTGACGACGATTACCTGGTTCAAATCTTTTTCCCGAAGAATAGCAGTGCTGTTGCGCAGGTTTTCGTAAGTGCTTGTAGAAGCGTCCTCTAGAAGAATGGCGGCGGCAGGAACGTCTCGGGCCATTAGATAGTTACGCATGGCGGCGGCTTCGCTAATGTCCTCGTCGGCTCCTTGGCCGCCGCTGACCAATAGGTACGGCGCAAAGCCCTGGCGATATAAAGCCAGGGCTTTTTCTAAACGCAGCTGGAGCATAGGCCCTGGTTCTTGCCCGTAGACACGGGTTCCCAGAATGAGAATAGCCTGGCTGGGAGCAGGCGCCGCAGTGAAGGCGTCCTTTAGGACCAGAACCTCGCTGCCGAGCAGCAAAAGCAAAGCCGCAACGCTTACTAGGCGGGTGATTTTTTTATAAGTCTTCATGGCAGACCTCCATCGAATATGGTATCATGAATTAGTATTAGTATAACACGGACTCCAAATGAATAGTGACGCGTGTGGAGGAGCTGACAGGCTGTGAAAATACTAGTTTGCGTCAAGCAAGTGCCTGATACGACAGAAGTGCGCATCGATAGGGAGACCAACACTCTGCAGCGACAGGATGTTCCCAGCATACTCAATCCTTTTGACCGGCATGCTTTGGAAGAGGCGCTGCGCGTGAAAGAGCGTTGCGGCGGCACGGTGAGCGTTTTGACCATGGGTCCTTTGAAGGCGCAGGAAGTGCTGAAAGAGTGCTTGGCCTTGGGCGCGGACGAAGCCGTGTTGGTCAGCGATAAGGCTTTCGCCGGGGCCGATACCCTGGCTACAAGCCGGACGTTGGCGGCGGCTATTGCCAAGCTGCAGCCGGCAGAACTCATTTTTT
>NZ_JAQUZF010000149.1:0-5241 GCF_028691475.1 Anaeromusa sp. | reverse complement strand
CTTTGAGCCAGGGCAGCGGTATTTTTGAGAGCTTCATCGGCGCTGATGGATCTCTGCGCAATGCTATTTTTAAAGCGCAGCGCAGTATTGCCTCGGTCGGGGGGCCGCGGCATTCGGTGATTCTGGGAGAGACCGGTACAGGTAAGACGATGCTGGCTCAGGGTATGTATCATTTTGCCCGCAAAATCGGTATTTTAAAAGAGGGCGCGCCCTTTGTCGAAGTGAACTGCGCGCAGTTTACCAATGCGGACATTGCGGCTATGGAAATCTTCGGCACCGATAAAGGAGCCTTTACAGGGGCCTTTGACAAGCCTGGACTTGTGGAAGTGGCCAATGGGGGCGTGCTCTTTTTGGACGAGGCCCATGCCTTGGTGCAGCACCAGACTATGCTGCTGAAGTTGATCGAATCCGGCTTGGTGCGGCGCATGGGAGGACGGACCGAGCATGAAGTGGATGTCATTATTATTGCGGCATCCAGCCAAAACTTGAAAGAAGTGTTTTTGCCGGAACTCTACCAGCGTTTGGCGCAGTACCAGATTGAGCTGCCGCCGCTGCGGGAGCGCAGTTTGCAGGAAAAACAGAAATTTTTGGAACAATTCGTAGAGCTGTACTGCCAAAAGGCGCAGGCTCGCTATAATGTGAGGCTGAAGGTTCATTTTACAAGCCGCGCGGCGGAGCTGCTTTTAGCGGCGGTGTTCGACCGCAATGTCCGGCAGTTTCGGGATGTGGTCAATGCCAGTATTGACGCGGTGGCGCCTTTAGTTAATCACCTTTCGCAAGGACATGAGCTGATTAAGCTGGTGGTGGATGAAGAAGACATTCCCAAGGCCATGCTGGAAGAGAAAAGCGTAAGTATAGAAGCTGCGGAACCGGCGGCAAAGCGGGAGAGCTTGGAAGAACTTCTTCTCAGCTTATCGGCGCTGGGCCTAGGGGTGCGGAAGATTTCCGCAGAGCTGAAACGAAGAGGCATTTCCCTGGAATACTATCAAGTGGCGTATAAGCTGAAAAAGCTGAAAAAAGATAGAGTATAGTTTGGGTAAGTAGAAAGGGGCAGATACAATGAGTAGAAAAATGAAAACCATGGACGGCAACACGGCGGCGGCGCATATTTCGTATGCCTTTACCGACGTAGCGGCCATTTTCCCCATCACGCCTTCGTCCAATATGGCGGAGAGCGTGGACGAGTGGGCGGCGCAAGGGCGTAAGAACCTCTTTGGACAGACGGTGCAGGTAGTAGAAATGCAGTCCGAAGGCGGCGCGGCCGGTGCAGTGCATGGCTCGTTGCATTCGGGAGCGTTGACGACGACCTATACGGCGTCGCAAGGCTTGTTGCTGATGATTCCGAATATGTATAAAATCGCCGGCGAATTACTGCCTGGCGTATTCCATGTCAGCGCCCGGGTGGTTGGCGCCAATGCGATCAGCATTTTCGGCGATCACTCCGATGTGATGGCTACGCGCCAGACTGGGTTTGCTATGTTGGCGGAAAGCAGCGTTCAACAGGTTATGGATTTGTCCGCTGTCGCTCATTTGGCAGCCATCAAAGGACGCGTGCCGTTCCTGAACTTCTTTGACGGGTTCCGTACGTCCCATGAAGTGCAGAAGGTCGAAATGCTGGAGTACGAAGAACTAGGCAAGCTCCTGGACATGGAGGCGGTCAACTCCTTCCGGCGCGGGGCGCTCAACCCGGATCATCCTGTCTTGCGCGGCACCGTGCAAAATCCGGATATTCATTTTCAGCAGCGGGAAGTATCCAATAGTTATTGGGAGAAGCTGCCGGAGATTGTCGAAGCATACATGGCGGAAATCAGCAAGCTTACCGGGCGGGAGTACCACTTGTTCAATTACTACGGAGCGCCTGATGCGGAGCGTTTGATCATTGCCATGGGCTCTATGTGCCAAACCGTAGAAGAAGTGGTGGATCATCTGAACGCCAAAGGTGAAAAAGTGGGCCTGTTGAATGTTCACCTCTATCGCCCGTTTTCTCTGAAGCATTTCTTCCAGCACATTCCAAAGAGCGTCAAAAAAATTGCTGTGCTGGATCGCACTAAGGAATTGGGCGCATTGGCGGAACCACTGTATTTGGATGTGAAAAGCGCGTTCTACGGCACGGACTGGCAGCCGCTTATCGTTGGCGGTCGCTGCGGCGTAGGCGGCAAGGATGTTATGCCCAAACATATTATGGGGATTTTTGACAACCTTAAAGCGGCGCAGCCTAAGGATCACTTTACGGTTGGCATTCTGGACGATGTTAGCCATCTATCCTTGACAGAAGGCGAGGACATCGATACCACTGTGGCGGGAACCAAGGCTTGTAAATTCTGGGGCTTAGGCGCAGACGGCACGGTAGGGGCCAATAAATCCGCCATCAAGATTATTGGCGACAAAACGGATCTGTATGCGCAGGCGTACTTTGCGTATGATTCCAAAAAATCGGGCGGTATTACGGTGTCCCATTTGCGTTTCGGCAGTCAGCCGATTAAATCTCCCTACTTGATTGATAAAGCCGATTTTGTTTCTTGTTCCCAACAATCCTATGTTGATAAATATGATTTGCTGACAGGCTTGAAGCCGGGCGGCGCTTTCCTTTTAAACACCAATTGGTCTGCAGCGGAACTGGAAACCCATCTGCCGGCGGCGATGAAACGCTATCTGGCGGAAAAAAATATTCGTTTCTATACGATTAATGCCGTAGGCATTGCCCAAGAGCTGGGTCTTGGAGGCCGTTTTAACATGATTATGCAGTCGGCTTTCTTCCAGCTGGCTCAGATTATTCCCATTGAAAAAGCGGTGCAGTATTTAAAAGATTCCGTAGTCGCCACGTATGGGAAAAAGGGCAACAAAGTGGTGGGAATGAATCACGCCGCTATCGACAAGGGTATCGCCGGTTTGGTGCAGGTGAATGTGCCGGCAAGCTGGAAAAATGCTGTTGCAGCCGAGCAGAGTGTGCAGACGAATGGCGTGCCGGCGTTTATTCGTGACGTGCTGGTGCCGATGAACCGTCAGGAGGGAGACAGCTTGCCTGTGAGCGCGTTCCTGCCTCAGGCGGACGGCACGTATCCGCTGGGAACCTCGGCTTATGAAAAGCGCGGCATCGCCATCAATGTACCGGAATGGCAGCCGGAAAATTGCATTCAATGCAATCAGTGCTCTTTTGTTTGTCCTCATGCCAGTATCCGGCCCATTCTGGTGAACGATGCGGAAAAAGCGGCTGCGCCGGAAGGTTTTGCCGTTAAAGACGCTGTTGGGGCGAAGGATTTGTATTTCCGCTTGGCTATCTCGACGCAAGATTGCACCGGCTGCGGCAACTGCGCGGAAATTTGTCCGGCAAAAGTCAAAGCGTTGCAGATGAAGCCCCTGGCTTCGCAAGATGCGCAGGTTACGCTTTGGGATTATGCGGTGTCGCTGACGCCGAAGAAGAATCCGGCCAATCCCTTTACAGTCAAAGGCAGTCAGTTTGAACAGCCTCTCTTGGAATTCTCCGGCGCGTGCGCTGGCTGTCTGGAAACAGGCTATGCCAAGCTAGTGACGCAGCTCTATGGCGATCGGCTCATGGTCGCCAATGCCACTGGTTGTTCTTCCGTCTGGGCGGGCAGTACGCCTTCGGTTCCGTACACGACCAACCATCGCGGCCACGGTCCGGCCTGGGGCAACTCTCTCTTTGAAGACAACGCCGAGTACGGTTTGGGCATGGCGTTGGGCGTGAAACAACTGCGGCAGCAGTTGGCGCAAAAGGTGGCGGAAGCCGCCAAACTAGACTTGGGAGAAGAGTGGAAAAATGCCTGTGCGGACTGGCTGGAACATCAAGAAGCAGGCGAAGGGAGCCGGGAACGTGCGGATCGCCTCAGCGCTATGCTGGAAGGCGTCAAGAACCAAAATGAACTATTGGGCTATTTGCATGAAAACAAGGATTTTCTAGTTAAGCGTTCTCAGTGGATATTCGGCGGCGACGGCTGGGCCTATGATATCGGTTTTGGCGGCTTGGATCATGTACTGGCTTCCGGCGAAAACATTAATGTGCTTGTCTTTGATACCGAGGTTTACTCCAATACGGGCGGCCAGTCGTCCAAGGCGACACCGGCGGCGGCTATTGCCAAATTTGCCGCCAGCGGCAAGAAGACCAAGAAAAAAGATTTGGGTCTCATCGCTATGAGCTATGGTTATGTGTATGTGGCGCAAATTGCCATGGGAGCGGATAAAAACCAAACCCTCAAAGCTATTGCCGAGGCGGAGGCGTATCCGGGGCCGTCCCTGGTTATTGCCTATTCGCCGTGCATCAACCATGGTCTTAAAGCCGGTATGGGCTGCAGTCAGCTTGAAATCAAGAAAGCAGTGGATTGCGGTTACTGGGCTATGTATCGTTACAATCCTGCACTAAAGGAAAGCGGCAAGAATCCCTTTATGCTGGACTCCAAGGAACCAACGGCAGACTTCCGCGAATTCCTGATGGGCGAAGTGCGTTACTCTTCTCTTTTAAAACAGTTCCCTGAACAAGGAGAAGCCTTGTTGACCAAGACGGAACAAGACGCCAAGGACCGTTTGGCCGTCTACAAACGTTTGGCGAGCCAAAGCGAATAAACAATATGTAGGACAGAGAAACACAACACAAAAGAAAAATCCCGCCGCAAGGCGGGATTTTTCTACATATTTCTATAGAATTTTATAGACTCTCTCTGTTTCCTATGGCCTTTTCTCTGTTCCTCTGAGTAAATTTTGTAACCTCGTCAAGCCCTCCTGTACATAGCCCCTTTTATTTTGCCAGCGTACTCGCTAGAATAAGGAGAGTGGATAATCACAAACGAGGTGTGCATAGTGGAAGATTCCTTGCTTTTAAAAATGGTAGAACGCATGAGCATTGCGGCGACGCTGGCGTTTTTGCTTTCCCAGACGTCGCTGCTGCAGCGCTTGAATTATCGGTCAGTGACGATTTTCGATAAAGCGAAACTGGCGGTGATTTTTGGTCTGATCGGTATTGTCGGCACCTATGCTGGCATTCCAGTCGATGATGCGTTAGCAAACTCGCGAGTGATAGGCGTCATGGCGGCGGGTCTTATCGGGGGGCCTGCCATGGGAGCTGCCGCTGGGATGATTGCCGGCGGGCACCGGTATTTTTCATTTGGCGGTTTTTCCGCTTTTTCCTGTGCCCTGGCTAATTTGGTAGAAGGGCTGTTTGCCGGGATGGTGCGCAAATGGTATCCTCATGCGGCGCTGCCCTGGTGGGTGGTGCTGTTGAGCGGTGTT
>NZ_JAQUZF010000030.1:0-25342 GCF_028691475.1 Anaeromusa sp. | reverse complement strand
AAAATAAAAGAGGCCGGTTCCAAAGAACCAGCCCCTTTTATTTTCGGCGTTGCTTAGCAGTATGTTTCGATGTATTGTTCAGTCAGTTCGTCCAACGTTTGCCGCAATTGAGAAATGGTTTGTGCATTGAAAGAATACTCGTGCAGATCTGCGCTGTGAACCAGCGATGAGACTTTGCGAATACGAGCCAACAATTCGAGTTTTTCCATTTTCTTCTTTCACACCTCGTTTGAATTAAATCAAAAAAGTAAAATCACAACGTTTTTGATTTTAACAAGGTTTTCCAGCAATGTAAATGCCTTTATCAATTCACGCAACTGCAAGTTTTTTCAAAAAACTCCAAATTTCTTAGTTACGGCGGCCCCGTTTAAATAATTGCAGCAATCCCCCTGCTGCAGCCCCCGTTCCCTCATGGTTGCATGAATCTCATCGCGAATCTTCCACCAACCGGTCTGCCAATTACTAAATAAGGTGTGACTCTCCGGCGCCCGCCCCAGAAGACGCTGTACTACCATATCGGGATGCAGATATTGCAAAAATAAAATGACCCGTTCCATATATTCTTCCATAGAACATAATTGAATGCTTCCTTCTTCATACCACCGAGCCATTTGCGTCCCTTTAACAATATAAAGAGCATGCAGTTTTACCTGTTCCACCCCCAGCGCTGATAACACCTTCGCATTCTCCACCACGTCCCGCCGGTCATCCCAGGGCAGATTCAAAATCAAATGAGTGCAGCACTCCAAACCAAAGCGGTGCAGCCGGCAAACAGCATCTACATACTCTCCCAACGAATGCCCTCGGCCAATTTTATCCAGGGTATGATAGTTCACCGTTTGCAAACCCAGCTCTACGCTGATGTCTACGTTATATGTTTCTTTAATATTCTGCAGTACTTCCAGATGCGCGTCGCTGACGCAATCCGGCCTGGTCGCCAAAGCCAAGGCCACCACGTCGGGTTGGCATGCTTCTACTAAGTAGCGTCGTAACTCCTCCGGCGGCAAATAAGTATTACTGAAGTTTTGAAAATAGGGTATGAACTTATTGGCTTTATATTTACCGGAAATGTGCTCTCGGTTCGACGCCAATTGCCGCGTCACCGTCCAGTCCGCTGGTAAATTTTCATACCCTGCACCAATGGAACCGCAAAAAACGCAGCCTTCGTTACCGCAAGTTCCATCGCGATTAGGACAAGTTACAGGCAGACTAACAGGCAGCTTATATACTTTCTCGCCATAACGTTCTTTTAGATACTGCGAATAGCTGCGATAAGGCAATTCATTCTGCATCCAATTGCACCTCCTGGGCCAAGCTTCCCTCTGAAAGATCGTAGCGCACTAACCAATTATGCCGTTCCACTCGCCCGTCAGGCCCTGGCAAAAAGAGAAACTCCAGATGATACTTTCGTTTCAATTCTCGCCAACTGCCAAAAGCGTACTCCGGAATATACTGCCGCACAGCTTCCTCATCACGCCAAAAAGCCTGTTTTTCTCCTTCCCACTCGGATCCGTTCCAATTCAACTCTGGCGGCCGCTGTTGCCCGCCATCGCTAAGAAGCGCATCCAGCCGCAGCCACTCACGCAATACACCTTGCTTTTCTTCTCCCCAACGCCACTGGGCGTAGGCCAGCAAATTCCGATACCAGCCGCGCACTCCCATCGCTGCCAAATCCAGGCGCTCTTCATCCCAGTATGCGGCAATACTGCTAAAACAGGCAAAAGCGTCTTGCTGCCAACAAGCGAGCAAATAGTTCAGAGCCTGTTGAAAACGGCCTCCATTATACACATGTTCTACAATATCCTCCACCAAGCGCAATTTGCGAATTTCTTCCGCCGACATAGCATTACTCGCCAACACCGTATAAGGAGGCTTTTGCAAGAACCGATATTGATAGACTGCCGCCCGCTGCCGCAAGCCAGACGCCGGCAGCATCTTCAAAAAGCCCATTTGCAGCATATGCGGCCGCAAGGCAAAGACTTCATTAAAAGAGTGGTGGAATTCTCCCCATCCTTCATAAGGAAGCCCTACAATCAAATCCAAATGCAAATGCATGTTATTTTGCCTGCGTAAAAAAGATACAGCCTGCTGCAGTTTTTCCCAGTAATTCCGCCGTTGAATTTCTTTCAGCGTCGGTTCATGGGTAGATTGCACGCCTATTTCTAGCTGAAATCGCCCTACTGGCACGGTAGCTAAAAAGTCCAAATCTTCTTGTTCCAGCAAACCGGCGGCAATTTCAAAGTGAAAATTGATGTCCCCTTCCAAAGAAGCCAGCCAGCTCCACAATGGCCGATAATGATCTTTGCGGGCATTAAAGGTGCGGTCTACAAACTTAATTTGCTTGACGCCATGACGCAAGAAGAACAAAACTTCTTCTTTTATGCGCGCCAACGGCAAATACCGCACCCCGTCCTGGGCGCTGGAAAGACAGTATTGGCAGGAAAAAGGACACCCTCGCGTCGTTTCGTAGTACAGAATCCGCCCTTGGAGCGAAGCCATTTCTTCTTCCTGGTAAGGAAAGGGAAGCTGCGCCAAGTCCGTTTGGGCTTGCGGTCCGCCCTGTACGACAATTCTTCCTTCCTTACGCCAGGCAACTCCGTTTACCGTCTCCGCCTGTCGTTTTCCAGCGCAAACCTCCAGCCACTGCGGCAAAACCGTTTCCCCTTCCCCTAAAACAACGGCGTCCGCTCCCGGCATAGCCTCCAAGGCTTCTTGCGGCGTAAAGCCTACTTCCGGTCCGCCCAATACAATCTGCGACTGCGGCAAAACCTGCTTCAAGCTATCAACTAACTCCTCCACTAAAGTTCTACTCCAAATATAACAGCCAAGAGCCACCACATCCGGACGCTCACGGCAAATATCGCCCACAATTGTTAATAGCTCCTGATTAATGGAGTATTCCTTGAAGACTACATCATGGCCCAATGCTTTGCTACTCTCCCGCAAGTACCGCAGGCCTAATGATGTATGAATATATTTTGCGTTTAACGTTGTTAAAACGACCTTCATTGCGTTCACCTCACCCTGAAGTGTATCGCAAATCAGCACATAGAGCAAACCTTCCCTTTAAGCAGGACTTTCCCCCGCAAGAAGAGAATGAAATTTGAAGACTATCCTTTGAAGGAGTGAACTCATGAAAATGAAATTAGTATCTTCTCTTTTACTTGGCTCTTCCTTGTTTTTCGTTTCCGCAGACAGCGACGGGGTCGCCCTCGCCGCCTCAGAACCAGTCTCCTCTGACTGGCGCTGGAACCTTAACGACATCTACGCGGACGAAGCCGCTTGGCGCCAGGACGCCGCTGCCCTCAAGTCCCTCTTACCAAAGCTGACCGCTTATAAAGGACATTTGCAAGATCATGTCGATTCACTGCCGGCAGTATTGCAGCTCAAAGATGAAATCGGCCAAAAGAGCAGCCGTCTTTATGCTTACGCCCGCCTGCATAGAGACCTCGATAACGCAGACAGCCGTTATCAGAGTATGACCAGCGAAATGGAAGCGCTCTTGGCCGAAGCCGGCGCCGCCAGCGCTTTCATCGAACCGGAGCTTCTCGAATGGCCTGCAGGAATGCTGGAGAAAAAAATACAGGCTGATGCTCGCTTAGCTCCTTATACCTTTGACTTGCGTGAACTGGAACGACAAAAGCCGCATGTTCTCAGCCAAAAAGAAGAAGAACTTATGGCCCGTTTCCAAGAATCCTTTACAACACCTGCCACGGTTTTCAATATGCTGGCCCGCGCCGATATGCGTTTTCCCGAAACCTTGACAGACTCTGGCGAAAAATTGCCTTTAAGTGAAGCGCGTTACAATTCGCTTATTCGTTCTCCCCAGCGAGAAGTACGCAAAGAAGCTTTCGAGGCGTTGTTCACTACCTATCGTTCCTATCGCAATACGCTAGCCAGCACCTTAAGCGGCACGATCAAAAACCATGTACTAAGCGCCAAAGCCCGCCATTATGATTCTTCTTTGGACGCTTCCCTTTCACCGCACGCTATTCCAGCAACGGTATATGACGGCTTAATAGACACCATCCATGAACATTTGCCGGCGCTGCACCGTTTCGTGCAGCTAAAAAAACAGGCTCTTGAGCTAGAAGAAATCCACATGTATGATCTCTACGCCCCAGTTGGCGCCTTGCCGCCGCGCAAAATCAGTTATCCCGATGCGCAGCAGCTTGTCAAAAGCAGCCTAACCGTCATGGGACCGGCTTATCTGGAGCAATTAGATCAAGCTTTTGCCTCGCGCTGGCTGGATGTACCAGAGGGAAAGAACAAACAAAGCGGCGCTTATTCCTGGGGAATCTACGGCGTGCA
Source organism: Anaeromusa sp. (assembly GCF_028691475.1). Taxonomy (NCBI): domain Bacteria; kingdom Bacillati; phylum Bacillota; class Negativicutes; order Selenomonadales; family Sporomusaceae; genus Anaeromusa; species Anaeromusa sp. The sequence goes on along the minus strand of NZ_JAQUZF010000030.1, from coordinate 21,031 downwards.
TCCTTTCATTCTGCTCAATTATCAAGGACGCAGCGAAGATGTATCCACGCTCACCCACGAGCTGGGCCACGCCATGCACAGCTATTACAGCCAAAAGCAGCAACCCTATGCCACTTCTGCATACACCATTTTCTGCGCAGAAGTCGCCTCTACTACTAATGAAATATTACTTCTCAACTATCTTTTAGCGCAAACCACCGATCGCCAAGAACGCATTGCTTTATTGCATCAGTATTTAGAACAAGTGCGCGCTACCGTCTTCCGCCAGACCTTGTTTGCGGAATTTGAACGCACCGTACACAAACAGATGGAGCAAGGACAGCCGCAGACTGCCGACTCTCTTTCCAAACTCTGGCTTGACCTTAACCGCCAATATTATGGTCCCGACCTGGTTCTGGACGAATGCTTAGATATCGAATGGGGCCGCATCCCCCATTTCTACCGTCCTTTTTATGTTTACCAATACGCCACAGGCTACGCTGCCGCCACGGCTCTGGCGCACGGTCTGAGCAGCGGCGACCCTCAGGCGCAGACGCGTTACCTGAAGTTCTTGCACAGCGGCGGCTCTGATCATCCCGTAGAACTTCTCCGCCAAGCTGGCGTCGATATGAGCACCCCTCAGCCTGTAGAAGTGACCATGGCCCACTTCTCTTCTCGCCTGGCTGAATTGGAACAACTTTTAAGCCAACAGCCTTAAACACAGGGTTGCAAAGGATTAAACAGGAGAATCGGAGAACCGGAGGGCTCGAAGGAGGGCATGAGGTTCGGAAGCAAAAAGCACGAATTTAAAAATTCTAAAATTGAGAAAGAGCAGCCTCGAAGGAGACTGCTCTTTTCGTATGATCTTGCGATCCATATGCCTGACGCTTACAAAGTAGGCCCTGCGGCAATAATTTCCGCCGGCATCGCGCCGGAAAACTTGTGGAAGTTATCCTGAAAGCGCTCTGCCAACCGGCGAGCCTGTTTGTCGTAATCAGCAGCATATTGCCAGGTTTTTCTGGGGTCCAGCACAGACTCCGGGACGCCGGGACAGGAAAGCGGGGTCGCTAGATGGAAAATAGGATCTGCCTTAAATTCCACTTCGTCTAAGGTTCCGGACAGGGCCGCCGAAACCATAGCCCTCGTATAAGCCAGCTTGATGCGGCTTCCTACGCCATAAGGGCCGCCGGACCAGCCGGTATTAATCAGATACACCCGCGTCTGATGCTGCTCCAGCTTCTCGCCTAAAAGCTTGGCATATACCAAGGGAGACAATGGCAAAAACGGAGAGCCAAAGCAGGTGGAAAAAGTAGCCTGCGGCTCCTTAATCCCCCGTTCCGTTCCCGCCAGCTTGCTTGTATAGCCAGATAGGAAATGGTACATAGCCTGTTCCTTGGTCAGGCGAGAAATAGGAGGCAATACGCCGAACGCGTCTGCCGTCAAAAAAACAACCGTGTTCGGATGACCCGCCACGCCGGGAATCAGCGCATTAGGAATATAATCGACCGGATAGGCGGTACGAGTATTTTCCGTCAGTGAAGAATCATCATAATCCGGCAAATGGGTCTGGGTGTCTAGTTTTACATTCTCCACCACACTGCCGAAACGAATGGCCCCCCATATTTCCGGCTCGCTTTCGGGTGTTAAATGAATGCATTTTGCATAGCAGCCGCCTTCAATATTAAAGATACCCTTTTCACCCCACGCATGCTCGTCATCGCCAATCAATTGCCGATGGGGATCCGCGGAAAGAGTGGTCTTGCCGGTACCGCTCAAACCAAAAAAGAGCGCTGTATTTCCGTCTTCTCCGGCATTCGCTGAACAATGCATAGATAAAATGCCTTTTTGCGGCAGCCAGAAGTTCATAACCGAAAAAATGGCTTTTTTCATTTCCCCTGCATAATGAGTGCCGCCAATCAAAACTACGTTTTCATGTAAATTAACAACAATAAACGCTTCCGAATTGGTCCCGTCAATTGCAGGAATAGCCCGAAAACCAGGAAGGCAAAGCACCGTAAAGTCAGGTTCTACCTCAGGCGCCCCTTCTTCCGGCCTTATAAAAAGCTGGTGTACGAAAAGATTCTGCCATGCCCGCTCATTAATGAACTGTACTGCTAAATGGTGTTCTGTGTCAGCGCCGGCAAAACCGTCGAACACATAGACGTCTCTTCCTTGAATATACGCTAGCATGCGCTGATACAAACGCTCAAACGCTTCCGGCGAAAAAGCGGCGTTGTTTTCCCAGTCAATTTTCTCATGTACTTCCGGGCAATCCACCACAAATTTATCCTGAGGAGACCGTCCCGTATATTTGCCGGTAGTCACGCTCAAAGCCCCACTCGCCGCCAAAACTCCCTCACCTCGGCGGATGGCTTCTTCCACAAGAGCTGCCGGAGCCAAATTACGCTGCACACACCCTGCCACCTGTAAAACTTCCACACTGTGTTTCATCTTTTAACACCTGCCTCGTCAATATAGTGTTACGCCTTGTTTACTCCCTATTTCGCGAGAAAACATTTTTAGAACACTATATCCATTCGGCAAAAATACATAAAACACCTTCTATTTTTACTTTTTTGTAAGAAAAACTTATTTTATTAGCAGCTTATAGACCATGCTTTCCATGTCTGCTGCCGGACATTCCAGAGAATGCCGGACATTCTTGGTACGCAAAGACGCAAGTCCTTCTGGAATTGCAAGGCCGGTTTTCGCCGCCAACGCCTCCAGTAAAGAAAACTCATCAGCTGCGCCGCGCAACGTCTCTGGCGCCAACGCCTCCAGCACGCTGGAATTGAACTTAAAGGGGCTGGCAGTGGAGACGACCAAGAGCACGCGATTGTCGCCAGTTTCCTCCTGATAGCGCTCCGCCACCTTCCAGGCAACGGCCGAATGGGGATCCAGCACATAGCCATGCTGGGCATATACCGTTTTTATCGTGTCCTGCGTGACCGCATCATCCACCCAATCCGCCCAGAACACATCGCGAATGCCATCCCAAGCTGCCCCATGGACATCATACAGCCCCTCTTCTTGAAGCGACTTCATCCACGCTGCAACTGCCGCCGTATCCTGCCCTGACACATGGTATAGCAGTCGTTCCAAATTACTGGATACCAAGATGTCCATGGACGGCGAAATGGTTTTGTGGAACGGACGCCGCCGGTCATAGCGGCCTTCCCGCAAAAACTCAGTCAGTACATTATTGTTGTTGGAAGCGCAAATCAGCTTGCCCAGCGGCACTCCCATCAATCGTGCATAATACGCGGCCAAAATATTGCCGAAATTGCCTGTCGGCACAACCACATTGATTTCTCCGCCAAACTCTACGCTGCCCTGTTTTACCATATCCAGGTAGGCGCTCACATAATATACTACTTGCGGCACCAAACGCCCCCAATTAATGGAATTAGCCGAAGACAGACGAATTCCCGCCTCAGCTAATTTGGCTGCCGCTTCTTTGTTGCCAAAAATTTCTTTAACGCCGCGTTGCGCATCGTCAAAGTTTCCTTCCACGGCGACCACATCCACATTGCCGCCTTCTTGCGTGACCATTTGCAGGCGCTGCACTTCACTTACACCGCCTTGGGGATAAAAAACAATCATAGCCGTATTCGGCACATCTTTAAAGCCCTCTAGGGCCGCCTTGCCGGTGTCACCGGACGTTGCCACTAAAATCGCCACTGTATCAGTTATCTTTGTCTTTTTCAAAGATGTAGTAACCAAATGCGGCAGTAATTGCAATGCCATATCTTTAAAAGCGCTTGTCGGTCCGTGCCATAGCTCAAGAACGGCTTTTTTCTCCGCCACTTTCACAACCGGCGCAATATCGCTGTGGGAAAATTGTCCCTGCCCATAGGCGCGGGTCACGATGTCCTGCAGCTCCGCTTCGCTAAAATCAGTCAAAAAGCAGCCTAATACCGCTTTAGCCCTTTCCTCATACGATGCATCCTGCAAAGCCCGCAACTCATCAGGCCCTAGTGCCGGCAGTCTCTCAGGTACAAACAAGCCCCCATCATTGGCCAAGCCTTGGCAAATCGCCTCCGCGGATGTAACCCGGATGTCCGCATTCCGTGTGCTCTGATACAACATAAATTGTCTTCCTCCTCTATTTTCCTGCATCCGGCAATATCCGCCTCTATTCAACAGCGGCAATACCTTTTTCTACCAGTATGCCTCCATTATACCTCATCAGCATTTCCGCCGTAAAATCAAGCATAGTTGATAATTCTTCTTTGCTTTCTTCTTCATCGGCATAAATAACGCAAAGCAGCCGTTCACTGCTTAAGGTAACAGCCGTTCTCCGGCTGTCACTGCTTGGGTTGCCAAAGATCTCTCCAGCGTCGCACAAATAAGGCCTTTGCCCGGCTTGAATCGTATGGCCCGCAATATTGGTATACGCTCCTTCGCCGACAATCTGATAGGTGACGCAATCGCCAGCCACCTTATCTAGATCATACAAACCAAAAGGCAGCAAATATTTTAGCGAGCAAAAATTATTCACATCCACCGCACTATTCACAAAATACAACGCCCGGTTCTGCAGCACCCGCCGTACCAAAGCCTCCGAGGCGGGTCTGTAACGCGAAGGATCCACAGACAGCTTTTTATACATATTGCGTACCGCCATGATTTTAGGCACTTGAGGCAGCACATTCATCTGGTATCGCTCCGCCATTTCCGCCTGCAGCTGTGTAATCTCCCGACTCAGCGCAGGAGGCGTTCCCTTGACGCGAACGCCATTCAGTGTCAGATAGCCCAATTGGCAGTGCGGTAAACGCTCGCCAATCGTTTTGTCAATTTTTATCTTCATAGTTCCTCCGCGCTCAACTCTCCGTTGCAATGCGGCATACCGCCGCCTTGGTTGCCAAAATCAAATCCTGCGGCGCTAAAATCATCTGGCAGCCGCGCACACCGGCGCTGACGGCAATTTGCTCTTGCGCCACTGCGGTTTCATCTAAATATACCGGATAGCTTTTCTTCGTTCCCACCGGCGAAACACCGCCGCGTATATAGCCTGTCAAACCCTGTACTTCTTTTAAAGGAACCATTTCCACCCGTTTATTGCCGCTGGCCTGGGCCAGCGCTTTTAAGTCCAGCTCCGCATTCGCGGCAATGCAGGCTAATAGGACGCCATGTTTATCGCCTCGCGCCACCAAGGTCTTAAAGACCTGTTGGGGCTCCATACCCACTTTAGCCGCTACAGAAGGAGCGCTCAAGTCGTTTTCATCCACCTCATACGGCTTCAAGTCATAAGAAATATGCTGCTGCTCCAGCAGCCGGACGGCATTCGTCTTTTTTTGTTTCATATACTTACTTCTCTCCATACAGTATGGCTCTCTTTTCATCACAAAAAAGCAGCAACACAGAAATCCGCGCTGCTGCCTTCCGTTTTCCAAAAGCGCTTTTTCTATAAATCCAACTCCATTGAATTTACCTTTACCGTCGGAATTTGCAGCAAATCCTGGGTTAGCTGCTGCACAACCGCATCGTCGCCAAATAATTGCAGCAAAATCAAGCCTTGATTGCTGCATACATCCGCAGATGCTTGATGCAGCCCCAAACGAGTTCGAATATGACACCCAAAATGAGTCAGCACTTCCTGTACCTTTGTCGCCGTTTCCACTCGATTTTCCAAAATCACAGCCATCACGCTTGTCTTTTCAGTCATACTCTGACCTCCTTGCAGTAATTGCTTTCGCATATACTTATACAATTCTACTTAAAATTCCTGCCTTTCTCAAAAGAAAAGTCGTTCCTTATAGCGAATCGGCAGGACATCTTTCCGCGACAGCGAAATTTATAGGCTATGTTAGAACGGAAAGGAGCCTGCTTACGTGCCTATTATCGCCCTTGCGCAAATGCAAGTTCGCCCGGGACATCCGGCTGAAAACCTCGCTTGTATGCTGCAGCTTATTGACGAAGCCCGTCAGAAAGGTGCAGAGCTAATTGTATTTCCGGAAATGTCGCTCCCAGGCTATCTGCTGGGAGATGTCTGGGAGCAGTCTGCCTTTCTCCGCGACTGCGAAGCTTGCGGCGCCGAAATCATCGCCGCAAGCCAGGATATTACTGTTGTTTTTGGCAACGTAGCTATTGATTGGCAGCGTCGCAACGAAGACGGACGACCACGCAAATACAACGCTCTTTTTGCGGCCAGAGACGGCCGCCTGATAGCTCCGCCGCATTCCCCCTACCCCTTTGTCATTAAAACCTTGCTGCCTAATTACCGTGAGTTCGATGACAGCCGTCATTTCTTCAGTCTCCGGCAGTTAGCGGAAGAAAGCGGCCTGCCTTTAGCACAATTGGCGCAACCGCTTTCACTGCCTATCGGCGATCGAGTTTTTAATACCGCCTGCCTCATCTGCGAAGACGGCTGGGACGCAGACTATGCTGTCCAGCCCTTGCAACTGCAGCAGCGCTGCGGCAAACTGGATCTTATCGTCAACATTTCCAGTTCTCCCTTCACCTTAGGCAAAAACAACAAGCGTCACCGCGTTTTTGGCGCTCAGGCAGCCAAGTATGAAGCGCCGCTCCTCTACCTCAACCAAGTAGGCCTGCAAAACAACGGTAAAACAGTGTATACTTTTGACGGCAACAGCAGTCTTTATGACGCCCAGGGCCGCCTTCGTTATAGCGCGCCTGCTTTTGAAGCGGGCCTGCATATCATTTCTTTGAAAAATCTGCCTGCTCAATTTCCTGCCATGACGCCCGACGACACAAGCACGATTGTACAGGCTTTGCGCTATGGTATTCGTCAATTCCTGCAGCAAACCGGTATTTCCCGCGTGGTCATCGGCGCTTCCGGCGGTATCGACTCCGCTGTCTCCGCCGCCCTCTACCGCTCTATACTGGAACCGGAGCAGTTGTTTCTCATCAACATGCCCAGCCGCTTCAATTCGGCTACCACGAAAGATTTAGCAGCCCAATTGGCGCAGCGTCTAGGCTGCTATTACGCCGTTGTACCAGTGCAGGACTCCTTAGAACTGACAATGCATCAGTTCAGTTCGCTCCGCTGTCCGGACAGCCCGCTACCCTTGCCGGATCTAACTCCTTCTTCCTTTGTCCAGGAAAACATCCAAGCCCGCGACCGTTCCAGCCGCATCCTGGCTGCTGCCGCGGCCGCCTGGGGAGGCGGTTTTACTTGCAACGCCAATAAGAGCGAACTTACCGTCGGCTACTCGACGCTGTACGGCGATCAGGCCGGGTTTCTCGCCGTACTAGGCGATTTGTGGAAATACCAAGTGTATGATGCCGCCCGTTTCCTCAATGACTGCGTCTATCAACGCGAAGTCATCCCCCAAGCCACCATTGACCTGGTTCCCAGCGCCGAGCTATCTGCGGCGCAAAACGTAGATGAAGGCAAAGGCGACCCTCTTATTTATCCCTATCATGACCGCTTGTTTCACGCTTTTATGGAACGTTGGCAGCGCGCCACGCCGGAAGACGTATTGACTTGGTACAGTGATAATACGCTGGCCGAACAACTTGGCTGCCCTCCGGAATTACTTAAAACACATTTCAGCGATCCTGTCGTTTTTATTGCCGATCTAGAACGCTGGTGGAATCTTTATAGCGGCATGGGCGTAGCCAAACGAATTCAAGCTCCTCCAGTCCTGGCCATCAGCCGCCGCGCGTACGGCTTTGACCATCGGGAAGCGCAAAACGGCCCCTACTATACCCGCCGGTATCACCAACTAAAAGAACAACTACTAAAAGAAAGAAGGTAATGCACATGCTTCGTGGACACCGCGTCACCTTGCGCCCCATTTGCGAAGAAGATCTGTCTCTGCTTTGGCGCCTGGGCAATGATATTAATGCCAAAGGCAGCTATTGGCCCGCTGAACTTTACACGGAAACCGAATTGAAGCAAAAATTTAATGAGCATGGACTCTGGCAGGACACTGCCGGAACCATGCTCATCATTGACGCCCAAACAGATCGTCTGCTGGGAGAATTGTATTACTTCAAAGGCCTCCTCTACCAGGCCGGTCTGGAAGTCGGCTACCGCCTGTACCGTCCTGAAGACCGCGGCAAAGGATATATGACAGAAGCGCTGCAGCTTTTCATCGCCTTTCTCTTTGCTTCTCGCCCCCTGCCTCGCTTGCAGTTGAATGTCTTGAAAGGCAACCAAGGAAGCCGCATCGTCGCGGAACGCTGCGGCTTCCAGTACGAAGGCACATTGCGCCAAGCCGTCTTCCATATGGGAACCTATCTGGATCTCGAAATGTTCTCCATGCTCCGCTCCGAAGCGCCTTCGCTAGAAGCGCTTCTCCATGAGTCTGCTGTTGAAAATAACAACTAGAACTTAGCGCAGCCGCAGAAAAAACCAGCCCAACAAAGAGGCGATGACCAAAACAAAAAAGACCGGCAGCAAGAATATAAATACTGCGCCCAATGCAACCACCGCCAACAACGCCTTCCACCACCAGCCGCCGCCAAAGAGCCGAATCTGCTTCACATACACGCCAGACGGCCGGCTTTGCTGGTAGGAAGAACGGCGCTCCTCTCTTGCGGCGCCGTCATTGCCGATCTCAATGGTTTCTCCTGAAAAAGATCGTCGCTCTTGGCGGCTCAATACGCGCACATCGCCTTGCCCGCACTGCGGGCAAGGCTTATTTATGTCTTCTTTAGGGGCTCCGCAAAATTCGCATACCGTCACAGCACATCCTCCTAATCCTGTTCCCAGGCCTCGCCTGATACCACAGATACTAACCCCTGTTCATTGAGATAGCGCACATCATAAGCAGTAAGTTCCAGGCTGCGGCATAACTGTTCATAATTTTTTTTCAGCAATGTATGGGACACATCCAAGAAATCACTAGCAATTCCCGCCTGAATATGATCTAAATCATTGATGCCGCCATACGCCAAGAGCAACGCGCCTCCCCAGCTTTCAGGGCGGCGAAAGCGAGGACGCCCCTGTACGGCGCAGTAATGTCGCCACATTGTTTCTAGCATCTGTACGTCATAATGCGACAAGCCAAAAACAGGGGCCACTTCCTTCACAATTTCCACGACAGGCGACAACTCTTCTGTCTCCGCTGCAACCGGAGGCTTTTCATGTTCCACCAGTTCCGGCAGCACCTGAAAACGCTCCCCATGCGCCATCTGCATAACCAATTGGCGCACTGCCGCCGCATGGCGGCATAGGAAGTCATCCATAGAGCCAGCTCCGCTCTGACAAGAAAACCAAACCTGCATGCGATGCACCTCGGTTTGAATGCGGCGCTGCAAGGCGCGGCTTGTTTCATACGAGGTGAAATGGCAAACATAATTGGCCATTGACGCTGCTCCGGTCCGTACATGTCCTAGGAACAGAAACCCCTTCCAATCCAAGCCAAAACCTGGCATCGGCATATTAAACGCCGTTCCTCTCAATAAATCAATGCATTCTACTGTTTCCGCATCCAACACTCGCTGTACATAAAAGACGGTAAACTGCGATTGCGCCATATCCTCCAACAAAGCCGCTTCTTCCGCCGACAAGTTCGCTTCATTATGGATTAAAAAATGACGAATCGGCTGCCTGTCATTCCGCAGCAAATGATAGTCAAAAAGAAAAAAATCCCAAAAAGAAGTCCAAAAAGCATCGCGCTGCGGCCCCTCTTCCGGCGCCAGCATAGATTCGCCTCCATACAAAAACACTGCTCGGTTGATGTCTTCTTGAAACACTGTGTTTTGGAAATAGCCGCTCATACGAGTATAGGCGCGCTCCAACAAATCAGCGACGCGCTGAGCTGTTTCCGCCAGACCAAACTGCTGCTGGTTACGCCGCACGACTTCAACAATATCCAGGCCTTTCGCTTCCGCAAAACCCACTGCAGGCAATTCCAGCAAATGCAGGCGTCCTCCTTCTACCATGCGTTGCGCCGCTTCCCGAACGCCTGGCGCTCCATCAATAAATTTTTTGCCTTCCAGATAATCGGCCAAATCACGCAACGTATTCAAAAAGGGTCGTACAAAAGACAATTTCAGTTTGAACTCTTCTTCCTGCACAGCCAGCCATTCTACTGCCAAGCTGATCTGAACCGCCCGCAGGTCTTCAAAAAACACAATATCTGCAAACATCATGTATAACAGCAAGCGACGCACATTTTGCCATTGTTCCATCAACTCGGCGGCATTTTTCCCTTGCCAGGCCAACTGGCGTAAAAAACCATCTACACATTCCTGCGATAACGGAGTTAAATGCGGCGCTTCATCATAAAAAGCCTGAACTTGAGCATATACATTATTCATACGGCGGCACTTCTTTCTCTTAGAGAACCAAGGAACACGCACTTACAATTCCCTAAAAATATAGTTACGTTGCCATTATATCACTCTCGTTCCTAAACGAGAAGACGACAATCCCCTTAGCAGCGCGAGCGGCTATTCCTGCATGGGCGGCAAAGACAGTTTTGTCCGCAAAACACGCCGTACCGCTTCATCCAAGCGATCAGCCGGCAAACGGCCTTCTTGGACGGCTTCCAAGATTCCTGCGTATACCTGTTTCTGGCTCTCCGCATTGTGACAAACCAGAAGTGCATCCGCTCCTGCCGCCACAGCCATCACCCCCATATCATGAAAGGAATAAAGAGACGTCATGGCGCCCATTTCTAGATCATCCGTCACAACCAGCCCCTCAAAACCCAGCTGCTTGCGTAACACTCCTTTAAGCAAAACTTCCGAAACGCAAGCTGGATTCTCGGCATCATACGCCGGATACCGCAGATGAGAGACCATAATCAGTGGCGGCTGTATGTCAAATTCATTGATCAAATTTCGAAAAGGAGCTAAGTCCTCCTGTTCCAGCACATCCCGCTCTGCGGTAATATCGGAAATCTCCTGGTGCGGATCCTTGGGGGCCTTTCCTATGCCGGGAAAATGCTTCAGCGTGCAGAGCATGCCTTCTTTGCGGTAGCCCAATACAGAAGCCCGCGCCAAACGAGTCACCTCCGCCGCTTCATTGGCAAAAGAACGTTCCGCCCCCAGACCGATATCTACTACAGGCGCAAAGTTTACATTAAAGCCCAGGTATATAAGTTCACGCGCATTTTTCGCCGCCCATTCTTCCACCTGCTCGGTGCTGCCTTGCAAGCCTAATTCCGCCTGAGACGGCAGCGGCAGCACCTGTTCTCTCATGCGCAGCACTCGTCCTCCTTCTTGATCTACACTAACAAAGAGAGGAAGTCGCGGCGCTTGCGATAACGTCTGTTTTTGCAAAGCGCCAATAAGAGACTTCACTTGGGTGGGATTTTGCATGTTGCGATCAAATAAAACAACGCCTCCAGCATGCAATTCCCGCAGTTGGGCCAAGGTCTCCGCATCCGCCTCTGGGCCCGCAATGCCGACAAATAGCAACTGACCCACTTTTTCTTCCAAGGTCATCCCGTGCAGCAACGCTTCCACTTGCACTTCTTGAGATACAGACTCTTTTGACCCCGCCGCTGTTTCTCCCAAGCCCTCGGCCGTCACGCCCATGAAAATACAAAACAAAAGAAAAACTGCTACTTTTTTTAGCTTCCCTTTTCCGCTATGCAAAGTTTTACCCCTTTCTTATTCACGCAATACGGCCGCAAAGATAAAAGCCGCCTGCCTAATACAATTACAACAAATCCGCTAGCTGCGGAAACGGCGAAAGCGCCCGCGGCAAAATCCCCTGCAGCGCCGCAATAGCCACACCATAGTTGACGATCGGCACCCCTTGCTGCTGCGCAGCCATCATACGCGCCAACATATCCCGTCGATTCAGCATGCAAGCGCCGCAGTGAACAACGACCTGATAGGAAGACAAGTCTGTCGGCAGCGTTGTACCGCTGGACCAGGAGAATTCAAGCTCGCCCCCAACATACTGCCGGATCCAGCGAGGAATTTTCACCGTTCCGATATCGTCTTCCACGCGATGATGCGTACAGCCTTCGCTCATCAAAACACGGTCTCCAGGCTTTAAGGCCAACAAGGCCTTGGCCCCCTTTACCAGGGTTTCCAAATCCCCTTTATAGCGAGCAAAGAGAATGGAAAAAGACGTCAGCAATACATCAGGCGGCGTATCGGCGTCAGCCTTTAAGAAAGCCTGCGAATCCGTAATAACGATGCGAGGTTTGTTTTTCAAATTACCCAGACATTCTTTAAGCTCCCTTTCCTTGACTACGTATGCCATAGCGTCGGAATCCAAAATATCCCGAATGACTTGGACCTGCGGCAAAATCAGCCTGCCTTTAGGCGCCGCCAAATCAATAGGCGTCACCAACACCGCCGTATCGCCTGGCTGCAGTAAATCGCCTACAATCGTCGGCTGTTCAAAAAGAAGAGGCGCTGTTTTCACCATGGCAATCTTTAAATCACCGATGCCTTTTCGCTGCAAGGCGCTCACGGAAACCATCTCCGCCGCCTGTAAAGCCCCTTGCCAAGCCGCCAGCTGTTCTGGCGCAGCCTTTGCTTGATCTTGTTTATTGATCACCGCAATCACCGGAATTTTTTTCTCTGCGCAAAGAGCGGCAATCTCTTGCTCCGGCTCCCCGCAGCCATTTTCTGCATCCATGACAATTAACGCCAAATCCGTTTTCGCCAAAACTTCCAATGACTTTGCCACTCGCAGTTCTCCCAGTTCACCAGTATCGTCCAGGCCAGCCGTGTCAATAACGACCACCGGGCCTAACGGCAAAATTTCCATAGACTTATACACAGGATCTGTCGTCGTCCCGGCAAATTCCGAAACAATCGCCAATTCCTGGTTGGTCAAAGCGTTGATTAAACTTGATTTTCCGGCATTTCGTCGCCCAAAAAGCGCAATATGCAACCGGTTGCCTCGGGGAGTTGTATTCATAGCCAGCGTCTCCTATGCTTTGATTTCTTCGCCCACAATACCGGCATGGGTAAGATGCCTGGCTTGCAGCCAACGTTCCATTTCCTCTTCGCTCAGCAGTTTTTGCTCCAACAAAAGTTCCAATACTTGCCGCCCGCTGCGCCGCGACTCTTGAGCCAAGGCAGCCGCCTTTACATAGCCTACGAGCGGCGCTAACACGGTAGCTACAGCCGTACTTTTTTCCAAATGTCTTCGGCAGGCTTCCGGAACCGCTTCAATGCCCTCAATGCATTTTTCCGCAAACAAATTCATCCCCTTAGCCAGACTTTCCAAAGCTGGCAACAGATTAGCGGCAATCAGAGGATAAAAGGCGTTCAATTCCAACTGCCCGCTTTGCGCAGCCAAGGTAATGGCCAAATCCCGCGCCATTACCTGATAAGAAATCTGCGAAATCATTTCTGGCATCACCGGATTGACCTTACCAGGCATAATGGATGAACCAGCTTGGAGCTGCGGCAAGCGCAGCTCGCCAAAAGGCTCTGACGAGAGCAAACGCAAATCGCCGCTAATTTTCTGGAGCGTGACAGCGCAAGCTTTAAGTAAACCTGACACTTCCGCAAAAACATCGGCGTTTTGGGTTCCGTCCACGCCGTTTTCATCCCGCGCCAGTCCCAAGCCGCTCAAGCTGCGCAACCGTTCAATTACCATATAAATGTACTTGCGCGGAGCATTCAAGCCAGTGCCTACCGCCGTACCGCCAAGATTCACTTTGCGCAGGCGCTCTTCTACTTTATAAAGACGCCATCGGTCGCGGCTGATTGCTTCCGCCCACGCTGAAAAAGACTGACCAACGGTAATCGGCACGGCATCCTGCATCTCTGTGCGCCCCAGTTTAAGGATACCGGCAAATTCTTCTTCCTTGCGCTGCAAAGCCCCTTGCAGATTGGCGCAAGCTTCCGCCAACGGCAAAAGCAGCCTGATGGCCGCAATACGCAGCGCTGTAGGATAGACGTCATTCGTCGATTGTGACATATTCACATGGTCCAAAGGATGAACCAGGCTATAGTCTCCTTTAACGCCGCCTAAAATTTCAATGGCCCTATTGGCAATGACTTCGTTTGCATTCATATTGGTAGACGTTCCTGCGCCTCCTTGAAAGGCATCCACCAAAAAGAATTCCTGCCATTGCCCTGAAGCTACCTCGCCAGCCGCTTGAAAGATAGCCTGTCCCAGCCGTTCGTCAAGCCGCCCCAGCTTCATATTGCTTTCCGCAGCCGCCTGTTTCACGACACCAAGCGCGCAAATCAGCTCCGGGTGTACTTTTTCGCCGGATACGGCGAAGTTTTCCATGGCGCGCAGCGTATGAATGCCATAGTACGCGTCTTCCGGCAGTTCCCGTTCTCCCAAAAAGTCTTTTTCCAGCCGTCCCATATGCATTCTCCTCGCAGCAATGTGTTTATTTTCTATGTTACTAGCAACCTTTGACATGTGCAAGACATTCACCACAGAAGAAAGCGACGCTTGGAATTGTATCCAAACGCCGCTTGTACCGATTTTCTTATTCTTTTATTGTACTGCTTTTACCGCTTGCACCATTTCACGCACATACTTTGCCACATGTGGTACGCACTCTTGGCCATGCTGGGCTACGATTTTCACAATAGCGCTGCCCACAATCGCGCCGTCCGATATGGCAGCCATCGCGGCAGCCTGCTGGGGCGTAGAAATGCCGAACCCAATCGCACAGGGAATCTCTTTTGCTTCCTTGGCCGTCTGAATCATCGCCGCTACATGATTCCCCAACTCCTGACGCACCCCGGTCACGCCCATAGAGGATACGCAATACAAAAAACCTTCGGCTTCACTGGCGATAGTCTGGATACGCTGGTTGGAGGTTGGCGCAATCATGGAAATCAAGCGCACATCGTGTTCTTGGCAAAACGGCAGCAGCTCCTGCTTTTCTTCATACGGCATATCCGGGACAATCAGCGCATCAATGCCGACAGCCTGGCAATTTTGCAAAAATCGCGCTGCGCCATACGTAAAAATGGGGTTGATATAGGTCATGAAAGCCATGGGCACCTGGCAGGTTTTGCGAATTCTCCCTACCATCTCAAAAATCTTATCCGTCGTCGTGCCTGCCGCCAAAGCGCGGATATCAGCCTCTTGAATAACCGGCCCTTCGGCGACGGGATCGGAAAAAGGAATCCCCAGCTCAATTAAATCGGCTCCAGCAGCCGCCATCTGCAGCACGAGCTGTTCCGTCACCTCTAGCGACGGATCGCCTGCGGTGACGAAAGGAATAAAGGCTTTTCCCTTGGCAAAGGCCTGAGATAACTTATTCATAAATTTCTACCCCCTTATAGCGTGCAATGGCGGCCACATCTTTGTCGCCCCGTCCGGAAAGGCAAATAACCAATGTCTTGTCTTTAGCCAGCGTAGGCGCCAGCTTCATGGCGTACGCTACGGCGTGGGAGCTCTCAATCGCCGGAATAACGCCTTCCGTGCGAGACAGATATTCAAAGGCTTCCACTGCTTCATCGTCGGTCACAGGCACATATTCCGCCCGTCCCAAATCACGCAGATTGGAATGTTCCGGCCCTACGCCGGGATAATCAAGACCAGCGGAAATCGAATAGACCGGCGCAATCTGCCCATACTCGTCCTGGCAGAAATATGATTTCATCCCGTGGAAAATGCCGACAGACCCAGTTGCCATAGTTGCTGCGGTTTCCGCAGTATCCACGCCCCGCCCGGCAGCTTCACAGCCGATCAAACGCACATCCTTGTCTTCGATAAAGTCATAAAACAAACCCATCGCATTGCTGCCGCCGCCCACGCAAGCCAGCACGGCATCAGGAAGTTTGCCTTCCCTTTCCAGCATCTGCGCCTTGACCTCGCGACCGATGACGCTTTGAAAGTCCCGCACAATGGTCGGAAACGGATGCGGTCCCATAACCGAGCCCATTACATAGTGCGTATCATCCACCCGGTTTGTCCATTCCCGCAGCGTTTCATTGACAGCGTCTTTCAAGGTCTGCGTACCGCTTGTTACCTCATGAACTTTAGCTCCTAAAAGCTCCATCCGGTATACGTTAAGCACCTGCCGTTCGGTGTCTTCCTTACCCATGTAGATTTCACAGTCCAGACCCATTAAGGCTGCCGCAGTGGCTGTCGCCACGCCATGCTGGCCAGCGCCGGTCTCGGCAATAACCCGTTTTTTCCCCATGCGCTTGGCTAAAAGAACCTGTCCCAACACATTATTAATTTTATGAGACCCTGTGTGATTCAAATCTTCTCGCTTAAGATAAATCTTAGCGCCCCCTAAATCCCGAGTCATCTTAGCGGCGTAATACAGGCGCGACGGACGTCCGGCATAGTCGTTAAGAAGTTCCGTCAGCTCAGCGACAAACTCCGGATCTTCCTTGTAACGCTTATAGGCTTTCTCCAGTTCCAACACTGCACTCATCAGCGTCTCCGGCACATATTGTCCTCCATGAAGCCCAAATCTTCCTTTACTCATTTTCTTCATTCTCCTTTTACATCATAATCGGCAAAAAATAAAAGAGCCTTTGTCCCCTAAAAAGGGACAAAAGCTCTAAGCTTCTGCGGTACCACCCAAATTGACGATAAATCGTCCTCTCGTTTTGCATACTAACATATGCACCCAGCTGCTAACGGGCAGGGCCCCCGTAGACGCCTACTCTCTTTCGATTTCGGGCCTCCCTCGCAAGTCCATTCGGAATCACCTTTGCAATCGCATTCTCACCAGCTAGCGACTCTCTGAGTACAACCAATGATTCTTACTCTTCTTGCTCATAGGTTTATCATATTGATTCATATTATTCCACGAACTATCATTTTTGTCAACTTCTAGGTCGAATTATTTTTACAAAGATCCGTGTCCACTTTATGTTGCTGGAAGGTTTTTTTCGATAAATCCTGAACATATAGTATAAAGTCATCGTAATTACCGCCGGAAAGGAGCTTTTCTATGCACTATTCTGCCAAACCTTTTAGACGCAAATCTCTTTTCCTCGTTCTTTTTTTCATTTTCCTTTTCGCCTTAACTTTAGTTTATATTTACAATGATGACGGGCTGCTCTTTGCAGGCATTTTGCTTACTTTGCATTTAGCATTACTTAGTTTTTTTCTGCTGCGAGAGCATCTGCGCCTAACCAAAGCGCTCGACAACGCCCATAGCGCCAATGAAAAACTTTCATGCCAGGAATCTTTGTTACGAGCTATTTATGACAGCTCCGGCCTATCCCTCTTATTGCTGGACTCGCAGCGCAATATTCTCTATGCCAACCAATGCGTCGCCGATTTATTTCAAAGATCACCTGCCGAAGTGCTGGGTACTGATTACTGTCTCTACTTAGACCCAAGCACGCGCGAAGAAAGCAAACGTAATTTTAACCAAGCCTTACGTCACCCCCAACAGCCTGTCTTCGCCGAACTCAGCCATCAGCTCCCCAACGGAACTACGATCTGGTATCGCGCCGCCAGCCGGGCTTTTTTAGACCACGAAGGAAAGGCCAGCGGCGTGGTGATTGTTGTCGAAGACATTACCGAGCGCCGCCGCGAAGAGGCTTCTTTACGCCTGGCTCATACGGTTTTCGATACCAGCCCGGTTGCCATCGTTGTAACCGACGCACAGCACCGCATCATTTCTGCTAATGACGCCTATATCCGTACATCGGGTTACACTTTAGCGGAAGTCCTTGGTGAAAAAAAGACAATGCTCCTTATGGGTAAGCAAAACAGCGCTTTTTACCGGGATATGCTCCAAGCCATCCACCAACAGGGACATTGGGAAGGCGAAGTAGTCAGCCGTCGTAAAAACGGCGAAATTTACCCTCAAATGCTATCCATCGCCCAGGTTTTAGATAAAAACAATACGCTTGTTTATTACGTCAGCATGTTCCTCGACATTACGGAACGTCAACAGGCGGAAGAGCGAATCCGTTACTTAGCTCATCACGATTATCTGACGAATTTGCCAAACCGGGTGCTATTTTTGGAAAAATCAGCGCAGGCTTTAATTCTAGCCAGACGCTATCATCGACAATTAGGTATCATTTTCATCGATTTGGATCGTTTCAAACCGATCAATGACAACTATGGTCATGATGCTGGCGATGCCTTGCTTTGCGCCATTGCCCAACGCCTCCAAAAGGCCATCCGCAAATCTGACACGGTCTGCCGCCAAGGAGGCGATGAATTTGTTATTTTATTGCCGGAAATCAAGGACCGCAACAGCCTGGCTGGATTAGCGGAAACACTGCTGCAGCTGATCGAGCAGCCTTGCTCCTTTGCAGGGCATCAACTGCAAGTATCCGCCAGCATTGGCATCGCCACCTATCCTGAAAATGGCAATGCCGTCGATGAAATCATCCAAAGCGCCGATTCCGCCATGTACGCTGCCAAAGCAGCTCCAGAAACGCATATCTGTTTCGCCCCGCCCAAGGCGCAGGAAGAACCGAGGAAGTAAAACGAAGGCACGCCGGTTTTCACCTCCGGTTTGCCTTCGTTTTTATTGGCATGCTTTAGGAAAGCCGCATGGTTTCGTCCTTTCACCCTTTTTAGGCCAGTGAAATCCGCCCCAGCACTTCTCCAATGCTCTCTTGAATCAACAGCTTCGCCTTTTTATCCGAATGCGTCGCGCCCCGATTGATTAGCACCAACTGGCGTCCCCGGTAGTAGTCGATCATCCCCGCAGCCGGATACACCACCAACGAAGTTCCGCCTACAATCAGCACATCCGCTTTAGCGATAAACTCCATGGAACGCTGCATGGTTTCCTGCGACAGGCCTTCCTCATAGAGAACCACATCCGGCTTGATGACACCACCGCATTCGCAGGTAGGAACACCCGTACTTTGCAAAATAAACGCATCATCGTAAAAGGCATGACAACTTTGGCAATAGTTTCGCTTTACCGAGCCATGCAGCTCCAACACCGTCTTGCTGCCGGCCATTTGATGCAGACCGTCAATATTCTGCGTAATGACCGCTTTCAGCTTTCCCGCAGCCTCTAACTCCGCCAGCTTGAAATGAGCGGCATTGGGCTTAGCCGTAGGACAAAGCAGTTTTTCCCGATAAAAATCATAAAACTCTGCTGTATGCTCTCGATAGAAGGTATAGCTGAGCATGACCTCCGGCGGATATTTATAGCGCTGATTGTATAAGCCGTCCACACTGCGAAAATCCGGGATGCCACTCTCGGTGGAAACCCCCGCGCCGCCAAAAAAGACAATATTATTCGACGCCGAAATGATTTCTTGCAGCTGTTCAACAGGAAGCATGTTTAGCCCCTCTTTCCACTTATTTTTCTTTTATCATAGCATATTCATTAAATCGCTGCGAATCGTCAGCGATTTTGCAAAGCTGCCACCAATCTAAGAATGTACTCTTGGCAGCCGCTGGCCAAACGTTCGGCTTTCGCCGGCTCCCAGGGCTCTTGGGCCGCTTCGTTGTTGGAAACAACCCTCACGCAAAGATATGGAATTTGGTAAGCTGCCGCAATCTGCGCACTTGCTGCGGCTTCCATTTCCTCCCCCAAGGCCTTCTCTTGCTTTTGCCAATACGCGATATAGTCCAGCTCCCGCGACCAGCGGTCACTGGAAAAAATCGTTCCTGTATGCACCCGCCCCTGCGGATACACTTCTTTTAAAGCTTCCGCCAAGCGTACCAAGCGGGCGTCACTTCGCCAGCGAACCGGACCAAATTCATCACGCACCGACCACTCGCGTACTTCAAGTCCCTGCCCCGCTTCCCGTCTGGCGGCATTAACAGCCCCCGCGTTGGTAATGGTCGCCCCAATAATCAAATCGCCTCGATGCAGCCAAGCCGGATAGCCTCCAGCCGTACCCTGGTTGATAATCACAGCAGGTGAAAATCGCTGAATCCCCAGCAAAGTCGCTGCTGCTGCATTGGTAGTCCCCACCTTAGTTTGTGAAACCACTACCTGTTGAGGGCCAATATATCCCTGCCAATAGGTCCAGCCGTCAATCACAACAGCTTGCGGCTCTTCCAGTCGTTCCACTAAGGTGCGGACCTCTATATCCATGGCGCCTTGAATCAACACTGGAGATTCTTGAGCCCAAACGGGCGCAGACGCCGCCAGCCACAAGCCTAAAACGAAAACAACAATTTTTCCCCAATGCACGTTAGTCCTCCTTCGCAAGCTTTTTCACACTTCCGAGCAGCTTAAAAATAAAAAAGCTCGCTAGCAGCGCCGCCGTAACGGCAGCCACGGTGTGGCTCCAAAACACGCCGGTTTCGCCCCCTAAAGCAGCCAAAAAATACGCTGCCGGAACACGAACCCCCAGAGCATGTGTTGCTGAAACCGCCATCATATACACTGGACGCTTTAAACCCTGCGCCAATCCCAGCAAACCAAATACAGCCGTCATGAAAACCCCTGCAATACCGGAAGCTCTAAGCGCATAAGAGCCAAGTCTGAGAAGTTCCGACGTCGGTTGAAACAAAGCCAGCACGGTCTCTGGAAACAGTACAAACACCAACATCACAGGCATGGCTACCGCCAAGGAAATCTTGAAAAAAGAACGCACACAGCCGCACACTCGCTCATATTCTCTTCGTCCAAGATTAAAGCTAATCATCGTAGCCATGGCGTTTCCCAGCCCCATGATTGGCAGCATGACCAACATTTCCAGGCGTGACATCATGTTCCAGGCTGCCAGCGCCGCCGGGCCGAACTGCGCCAGCACCGCATTAAGCAAAAACAAGCCCACCGGAATAATTGCATAAGACAGTGCAATATAAATCCCCTGCCCTAAGATCCGTTTCCACTCGTCAAGCATGCCTTTGCACCAACGCAGCTGCGGCAATTCATAGTCATGATGCCGCAGCGCCCGATACAAGTAAACGCCTGCCAGAATTTGTCCAAAAAGAGTAGCTAACGACGCCCCGGCTACGCCCAGGTTGCAGGAAAAAATCAAGATCGGATCCAGCCCCATATTAACGATGTTGCCAAGAGCCATCGCTTTCATCGGCGTCAACGTATCGCCGCGAGCCATAAAGAAAGCTTCCGCCGTCATCACATAACCCATAACGAAGAACCCGGGAATCAGCCAAAGTATAAAGGCGTGAAGCATAGGCCAAAGAGCTTCATTCGCTCCAATGACGCTAAAAAAAGCCGTGTTGACTGTCGGCGCCAGCAAGGGAAGAAAAATGCACATGCTCAAGGCCATCAGCGGCAGCATACCCTGAGCGACGCGAACTGCCCGCCCTTCCGCCCCG
>NZ_JAQUZF010000148.1:0-5291 GCF_028691475.1 Anaeromusa sp. | reverse complement strand
GAATAAATTCTTTTTTTATCATTTGCCGCAAACGTTCAAAAGCCATAGCTCACACCAGTCTCTTTTTGAGTTTCTTGTTGGCAATAAAAACCATAATCACCCCAAAGAAGAAAAGGAATACCGCTTCCGCCCAAATGATTTCCAGCCCCGCCCCTTTTAAATAGACGTTCTTTAAAATAGTGACAAAGTAGCGCGATGGAATCAGGTGGGTAAGCACTTGAATAGGCTCCGGCATATTCGCAATAGCATACATAAAGCCGGACAGCAGGAACGAGGGCAAAAAGGTCAGCACCATCGCCAACTGGCTAGCCAAAAGCTGTGATCTCGTTACAATGCTGATCAACATCCCCATAGCCAGAGCGCCCGGCAAAAACAAAGCCGCCATTCCAAAGACAAGGGTCCCATTCCCCCGCAGCGGCACATCAAACAAAAATCGTCCCATCAGCACCGCCAGCGCCACATCCAGCATGCCAATCACAAAATATGGCGTCAGCTTGCCGATAATCAGTTCCAGCGGCTTGAGCGGGGTTGTAATCAACTGCTCCATGGTTCCGTTTTCCCATTCACGGGCAATGGTCAGAGAAGTCAGCAAGGACGCAATCACCATCATGATTACGGCGATAAGCCCGGGAACAATGTAGTTTTTCGCCTGCATATTCTGGTTAAACCAAACGCGCAGCTTCCCCTCCAGCGGCATAGCCACGGCTTTGCCGCCTTTTTTTTGCGAGGCTTTCAACAGCAAAGCGCTGTTGTAGCCATTTGTTACACCTTGGGCATAGCCAATCGCAATGGTAGCTGTATTGGCGTCGCTGCCGTCGACGAGGAGCTGCACCTCCGCCTGCTGTGCGCTTTCCAGTTTACGGCCGAAGTCATAGGGAACGACAAGCGCCAGGATAGCCTCCCGTCGGTCAATGGCCGCCTCAATGTCCACATACGAAGAGGCTGTGGCGGCCAAGCTAAAATACTGCGAAGATGTGAAACGGCCGATTAATTCACGGCTGTCGGTAGTTTGGCTTTGATCCCAGACCACGAGCGGCACGCGATCTACATCAAGACTTAAGGAAGAGCCAAAAAGAAAAATCAACAGCACCGGCATGGCAATAGCCATGCTCAAACTGCGGGAGTCGCGGAGAATATGAATAAATTCCTTGCGAATAATAGCCGCTATGCGATGAATACTCACAACCCGCCCCTCCTTGCTCACATTACTTTCTTATCCTGCGCTTCAATGATAGACACAAACACGTCTTCCAGGGATGGTCTAATTAATTTGGAGTCCATACATTCCAAATTGATACTTTGCGCAGCAATATGCTTATTTTTCAACTCATCCGGCGTGCCTATCGCCACCAACTCGCCTCGATAAATCATAGCCAGGCGGTCACAATATTCAGCTTCATCCATATAATGCGTGGTAACAAAAACAGTAACCCCTTCGCCCGCCAGATGATAAATTAAATCCCAAAAATTGCGCCGCGAAATGGGATCCACCCCTGATGTCGGTTCATCCAAAAACAGTACTTGCGGCTGATGCAGCAGTGAACACCCTAACGCCAGCCGCTGCCTCCAGCCTCCGGCCAAGTTTGAAGTAAAACTGTTGCGCTGCTCCTCCAGCTCGGCCATTTTAAGCACCCATTCCTTGCGTTCTTGCTTTCGTGCCGCCGGAATTTCGTAGATGCCGCTATAAAAATCAATATTTTCTTCCACTGTGAGATCTTCATAAAGCGAAAATTTTTGTGACATATAACCGATATTGGCTTTAATTTCCTCCGCCTGGCGGAATACATCCAAACCGATTACCTGGGCCTTGCCGGACGTAGGCAAGATAATACCGCACAGCATGCGGATGGTAGTCGACTTTCCTGCGCCATTGGGCCCAAGAAAGCCAAAAATTTCTCCCTTTTTCACCCGAAAGGATACATTGTTGACAGCCGTAAAGCTGCCGTAGCGCTTTGCCAGGTCTTCAACAATTACAGCATATGCCGAGTCATTGCGGCTGTCTTCCACCTCAGTCACCACTTTCTCCCGTCGTAAGCATCGAAATAAACACATCCTCCAGGGAAGGCGTTATCACTGCCACTTCCCCTTGAATGTCTAGTTCGCGCAATTTCTCCTTAAGGTCCGCCTCGACCTGTGCGGCTTCTCCCATGGCAACTAAATGAATCTTATTGCCGAACAAACCGGCGGAGCGAGGCTGCATAGCCGCTTTGAGCAGCGGCAATACGGTTCTAGGTGCACTGCAGCGTATTTCCAACAAAACGCCGTTCATTTTAGCTTTGATTTCCGCCGGCTTGCCTGCCAAAATCAACCGTCCCTTATACAAGAGGCCGACGCGATCACAGCGTTCCGCTTCGTCAAGATACGAAGTAGAAACAAAAATCGTCACCTTTTCTTCCAACAGCTTGCCTAAAATACGCCAAAAATCTCGCCGCGACATCGGATCTACGCCGTTTGTCGGCTCATCCAAAAGCAGCACCTTCGGCGTATGCACAAGGGCGCAGGCAAGAGCCAGTTTTTGCTTCATGCCGCCGGATAAATTCCGCGCCTGCCTGTCGCGAAAAGCTGTCATATTACTAAACGCCAGCAGTTCCGGTATTTTTTCTTTGCGAATGGTTTGGGGAACATTATATAAATCCGCGTAAAAGTCAATATTCTCTTGTACCGTCAAATCAAGATACAAGCCAAAGCGCTGCGGCATATAGCTAATATGGTTGCGGAGCGCTTCGACATCGCTTAGAGTATGAAAACCACACACCCAGGCTTCTCCTGCGCTTGGCGTCAAAAGGCCCGCCAAAAGCCTCATGATGGTCGTCTTACCCGCTCCGTCAGGCCCTAACAAACCAAAAATCTCGCCTTCCTGCACAGCAAGAGTCAACTGGTTCACAGCGGTGACTGCGCCAAATTTTTGCGTCACCTCGTGCATCTTAATTGCATCCATCATCTATTCTCCATTCAAGAGAATTTGCGCATCCGCCGGCATCCCTGGTTTTAGTTCATAGGCTTCATTGGCAATGGAAATCTTAATGCGATACACCAGCTTAACCCGCTCTTCGGCGGTCTGGATATTTTTCGGTGTAAATTCCGCTTCCGAGGCAACAAATTGAATCTGGCCCTGATATTTTTTTCCTGGATACGTATCGGTGGTCACGGTGACCGGCTGCCCAAGCTTTACCTTGCCCAAGTCGGTTTCGGAAATATAGGCTTTAAGCCAAACCTGACCTAACTCGCCAAGAGTGACTACCGCCGTACCCGGAGACACATATTCGCCGGCTTCAATATTTTTAGATAAAACAAAACCGTCGATAGGCGCAATAATCTGCGAATAGCCAAGACGAGTCTGCGCTAAGTTTAACACCTGTTTGCTTTGCTCCACCTTGGCTGCGGCCAACGCAATTTCTTCCTGCCGGGGACCTTCGACAAGCAGACTAAGCTGCTGCGCCGCTTGATCGCTGCGGGCGTTTGCCGTTGCATAAACAGTGCGGCTCCGGTCCAGCTGCTGTTCGGCTATGGCTCCTTGCGCATACAGCTGCCGCATGCGTTGATAATCCGTGGCCGCGTTTTCTTTGTCCGCCTCGGCACTGCGCAAGGCGGCCTGCGCCGCTGTAACATCTTGCACTCGCGAGCCGTTGTTCAATTGCAGCAGCATCGCTTGCGCCGCAAGAAGCTGGGCCTTAGCGTTAGCCACATCCAATTCCAAATCGGCCTGCTCCAAAGCAGCAATAGGCTGCCCCTTGGGCACTTTTTCGCCTTCGTCCACAAAGCGCTGCGCCACATGCCCGGCTATTTTAAAGCCAACTCCGACTGTGGTAGTTTCAATATTGCCGGAAACCTTAATACTATTGGGATCGCTCTGTTTCTTAAAGTACAAAGAATATACACCTGCAGCCATTAGACCTACGAGCAGCAAAAGCAGTAACACCTTTAGTCTTTTTTTCATACCGGCGCCCCCATATCTTAAATAAAATTAGATCAATCTATTGTGAATGTGAATTCACTTTCATTTTAGCATGTGCAACAGGAGATAACAAGGATAAATAAGAAAAACTGCTAGGGAACGAACAAAGAGTAACAGAGTAAACAGAGGGTACGCGGAGGGTTACGGCGAGGGGTTCTAAGACATACATCTGCTAAAATCTAAAGCCGGCTAAAACGCTTCTGATGCGCTCCGCCGGCTCTGGTTTTTCGTATTCTCTTGCTACTTGCCTACTATTCTCCAGACTTTCTTGCCGCACAAATCGTATTGGCATCTTCTTGACCATGCGTATAGCCTACAACGGTAAAATGTTCCGACAGTGCCTCGGCCACCGCTTTATAATTAGGATCTTTCTTTCTCATGCAGGAAGAAAGGTGAATGACATCCACTTCTTTTTTTCGCAGTGTTTCAATTTTTTTAGCCAAGTCTCCGCCGTTATGCGTCAACGACAGTAATTCCACGTTTTCCATATCCCGATACCGTTCAAAAGCGTCCTCTTTTTGAAAAAAAGCCTTTAGACAGCCCCCTACGGTACAGCGCTCCATAGTTTCTTCGCGCACAAGAATAGCAATTTTCATTGTATATCTTCTCCCTTGCTTAGTTACTGCAAAACTCTTCTTTTAGCCAAGTCCTTGCCTGTAGCGGTTTTAAAATTCTTCTCTATTACATCGTAACTGGTATTTCCGCCTTGTACCGTGATTTGTATCACAGCACTAACCACCGCAACAAAAAAGACATGCATACAACTCGCTGCAGAACGAATATCCTCCAAGCGAGTTGATGCATGACTACTGTAAGAAATGCCGCTGAACGTTATTCCTTAAAGTTCTAGAAGCTTTGGTTTATAACCGTCAGGCAGCTCTTCTTCCTGCAAAAATTCAAAGTCATCATCGTTTAATATGGGCATAAACAATTCGTACGGAAGAGATGAAAATTCGCAAGCGTAATTGCTGGCGCCAAACCACATGCCCGCTTTGCTGCTCAAATTTAAGCTGCGTGCAAATTTTGTGTAGTTTGAGCAGTCATGAACCGCCAAGTCCCAGTTTTCCTCGTCGGCAATCTTCATAAACTTCAGGGTCAGTTCCCGGCTCCAAATGGGAGATACGTACCCCTGTCTGCAAATATACATGTTTTCGCCGTAATAATTGTTGATATTGTTCTCGTTTAAATGCAGTTCCGCACAATTGATAAAGTCAAGGTGTGTCGCAAAAATCGCCTGCTTCTTTTTGAAAAACGCTGCATAGAATTCCGGCGTCATCGGCGTTTCAATGCCTACGTTTTTGATGTATTTTTTTGCTAAGCCAATATTTTCAATTAC
>NZ_JAQUZF010000029.1:0-25501 GCF_028691475.1 Anaeromusa sp. | reverse complement strand
GGCTGCAAGCTTCAGAAAAAGCGCCTGGAGTGCGCTTTGATGGTGCAGGCGGCGCTGGCTTTGGCGAAACGGCAGGATTCTTAAAGTGAAAAAGAGAAGTGACTATCTAGATGATAGTCACTTTTTTTCTCGTTTTGGAGGCAGTCTGTATGGAAGACGTTAAAGAGCGCTGGCAGGTGCAGGTGGAAGGCATTGTGCAGGGAGTGGGATTCCGGCCTTTTGTCCACCGCCTGGCGCAGGAGTTGGAGTTGGCGGGGTTTGTCTGCAATACCGGAGCCGGTGTGCTGGCAGAGGTAGAGGGACTGGCAGTTTCGTTGCAAGTATTTATGAGACGGTTGGCGGCGGAGGCGCCGCCGATGGCTTTGGTGGAGAGAATACAGTACCAAGTCAAACCAATGACAGGGGAAAACAAGTTCGTTATCAAGCAAAGCCTTGCCGGAGAGACGCTGACGCTTGTTTCGCCGGACACGGCTACCTGCGATGCTTGTCAAAAAGAATTATTAGAGCCGACAGATCGACGGTATCGTTACGCTTTTATCAATTGCACCCATTGCGGGCCGCGCTATACGATTATCAAGGAACTTCCGTATGATCGGCCGCAGACGACGATGGCTGGATTTTCTATGTGCCAAGCGTGTCAGGAAGAGTACAAGAATGCCGCTGACCGTCGTTTCCATGCCCAGCCTAACGCTTGCGCCGCCTGCGGTCCGGCGTATCGTCTGACCGATGCGATGGGAAAAGACCTTTCGCTGGCGGCAGGAGAAGATGTCTTCCAAGTGGCTCGGCGCAAAGTGATGAATGGGAGGATTTTGGCGGTCAAAGGCATTGGCGGTTATCATTTGGCTTGTGATGCCAAACAGCAAGAACCAGTGCATCGGTTGCGGCGGCGTAAAGGAAGAGAAAAAAAACCCTTAGCGGTGATGTGCCGCGATCTAGAGCAAGTTCATAAGCTTTGCTATGTATCGCCGCAGGAAGAAAAGCTATTACTCTCTCCGGCGCGACCAGTTGTGTTGTTGCGGAAAAAATCAGGGGGCCTTGTGGCGGAAGCGGTGGCTCCTGGCAATGATTTTTTAGGCGTGATGCTGCCCTATGCGCCGGTGCATTGGTTGTTGTTAGAGAAAGAAGATGTATGGGTTATGACCAGCGGCAATGCCAGCGGCGAACCAATGGTGCGGGAGGAAGAGGAGGCATTGCCTTGCTTGGGCGGCCTGGCCGATTTTTTCCTAGGGCATAATCGGCCGATTTACCGCGGTGTGGATG
This sequence comes from Anaeromusa sp., assembly GCF_028691475.1. Taxonomy (NCBI): domain Bacteria; kingdom Bacillati; phylum Bacillota; class Negativicutes; order Selenomonadales; family Sporomusaceae; genus Anaeromusa; species Anaeromusa sp. Next base: position 24,241 of record NZ_JAQUZF010000029.1, on the reverse strand, counting down.
ATTCCGTAGCGCGCGTGCTGCAAGGCGAAGTTCAATTGCTGCGCCGCGGGCGGGGTTATGCGCCGAGGCCTATTCGGCTGCCTTTTGCAGTACCGCCTCTTTTGAGTACGGGAGGCGAGCTGAAGAACACTTTTTGTCTGACTCGCGGGAAATATGCATTTATGAGTCCCCATATAGGAGATATGGCCAACGGGGCTGCGTATGAATCATTTACATCGCTTGTGGAGCATTTGGAACGCCTTTTTGACATAAAACCGAAAGCGGTAGCCTATGATCCGCACCCGGCATATTTGACAGGGCAATATGTGCAAAAAAGGAAGTTGCCGCATATTCCAGTGCAGCATCATCACGCCCATGCGGCGGCAGTGATGGCGGAACACGCTCTGGAAGGACCTGCCTTGGCCTTGGTGTTTGATGGAACCGGCTATGGAGACGACGGCAAACTTTGGGGCGGCGAATTTTTGCTGGCTCAGTACGAGGACTTTCAACGGCTGGCGCATTTTTCGTATCGCCCGTTGCCTGGAGGAGAACAGGCGGTGCGGCAGCCTTGGCGTTTGGCGGCCTGGGTTTGGCAGGAAGTGTGCGGAACGGGGGAGACTTTGGAAACAGCTCCCTTCCCTGAGGGGTGGCGAATGCTTATGCAGGCGGTGCAGAGCGGCTTGGCAGGGCCTCTTTCTTCCAGCGTGGGGCGTCTGTTTGATACGGCGGCGGCACTTTTAGAAGTATGCACGGAAAGCCATTATGAAGGACAGGCGGCAATCGAACTGGAACAACTTGCGGCCAGAAGCGACGGTACGGGGGTAGAGCTAGCTGGCTGCCGTTTGCGAATGGAAGAGGAAATTTGGCAGGTGGACGCGGCGCCTGTATTGGCTTCGTTGCTGGAGAAGCATCGCCAAGGAGAAAACGCAGCAGCTTTGGCGGCTGCCTTTCACCAGACGTTGGGGCAAGCAGTGTTGGATATGGCCTGCTGCTTGGCGCAAAATCATAATGTAAATCAGATCGTGTTGGGCGGCGGCGTTTGGCAGAACGCGTTGTTGCAGCAGCAAGTGCGGCAAGGTCTTGAAAAGGCGGGCTTAACGGTGTATATGCCGATGCAACTGCCGGTCAATGACGGCGGCTTGGCTTACGGCCAAGCCGTGGTGGCTGGGGCGATTTTGAACCGGAGAAACAGGGAACGGAACACAGAGAAGCAGAGGAAAGGCCAGAGGTAACAGAGAAAAAATCAGGATTCAACAGGGGGCGCGAAGAGAATCGGAGGGCACGTAGGAGGGTTGCGAGGCTCGATTTTAATCTAGAATGCACGAGGAGATTGCTTCGTTTCGCTCGCAAAGACATCAAGAAAAGATGAAGGCGTTAGGCAGATTTTTTGCCTAATAGCTTGCTTTTTGGTCGTTGAAAATTATCCCTCTGGTTTTTCTCTGGCCTTTCTCAGTTACTCTGTGTGAAACGTACTTACCTCAATATGCTATAATAAGAAAAGTTTGCAAATGTTTGGCTTGGGAGGAATAAAATATGTGTTTGGCAGTGCCGGCGCAGATTGTAGAACGTGAAGATATGCTGGCGACAGTGGATGTAGGGGGCGTACAGCGGCAGGTGAGCATGCTGCTGCTGCCGGAAGCGCAGATTGGGGATTATGTCTTGATTCATGCTGGATTTGCTATGCAGCAGATTGATGAAGAAGAGGCAAAATTGACATGGAGCTTATTGCAGGAGATGGCTGAACATGTTCAAAACGCCTGAAGAAATACGACGCGCTGCAGCGGCGGCGGTACAGGAAGTAGAGCGTTTGGCGGTGCGACCATTGCGGTTAATGGAAGTTTGTGGCACCCATACGGTGGCCATTTTTCGTCATGGTTTGCGGCAACTATTGCCAGAAGCGGTCGAGTTGGTCAGCGGTCCCGGATGTCCTGTGTGCGTTACGCCAACTTCTTATATGGATCTGGCTTTAGCCTATGCCGAGCAGCCGGAGGCTCTAATAGCCACCTTTGGCGATATGCTGCGCGTACCTGGTTCTTTTTCTAGCTTGGAAGAGGCGAAAAGCCGCGGGGCGGATATTCATACGGTGTATTCGCCGCTGGAAAGCTTGGAATTGGCGGAACGGTTTCCTGAAAAACGCGTGGTTTTCCTCGGCGTCGGCTTTGAGACGACGGCGCCGCTGACAGCGGCCTGTGTTCAAGAGGCGGCTCGCCGTCAATTGTCTAATTGGCTGATTTTGCCGGCGCACAAAGTAGTGCCGCCGGCATTGATTTCGTTGCTGCAAGACCCAGAGAGCCGTGTAGACGGACTGCTGCTGCCAGGGCATGTGGCGGTGGTGACCGGCACGGAGGTGTTTGCGAATTTGCCGGTGCCGGCAGTTGTTGCCGGTTTTGAAGCGTTGGATATTTTGGAAGCCATCGTCCGTCTGGTGCGTCAGGCGGCGCAGGGGGAAGTGAGACTGGAAAATGCCTATCGCCGCGTGGTTCGCACAGAGGGCAATGTTTTGGCTCAATCCATGGTAGCCGAGGTATACGAACCAGCGGACTCTGTTTGGCGCGGCTTAGGCGTATTGGCGCAGTCCGGTCTAAGAGTGCGACGAAAATTTTCGCGTTGGGATGCTGTGCAAGCTTGGCCGTTGCCGACGCCGGAAAGCCGGGAAACGCCAGGATGCTGCTGCGGCGAAGTGCTGAAGGGTCGTCGGCAGCCGCCTCAATGTCCTTTATTTGGGAAGGCGTGTACGCCGCTACAGCCGGTGGGCGCTTGTATGGTGTCGGTAGAAGGCGTATGCGCAGCCTGGTATAAATACGGAGCAGGAAGGTGGTCCCCGTGAAAGAAGAGCAAATTCGCATGGCCCATGGGGCCGGGGGAAGGCTAAGCCGTCTTTTGGTAGAAGAAGTGATTCGGCCGTATTTCAGCAATGAGGTCTTGGATGTCATGCACGATGCGGCTTTGTTACCACACCAGGAAGGAAGACTGGCTTTTACCACGGATTCGTATGTGGTAAAACCTCTCTTTTTTCCGGGCGGAGATATTGGTCGTCTTGCTGTATGCGGCACAGTGAATGATTTGGCGGTCAGCGGCGCTAAACCGCTGTATTTGAGCATGGCCTTAGTGCTGGAAGAAGGTCTGTCTCTAGTCACGCTTCGGCGCGTGCTGGCGTCTATGGCACAGGCGGCTAAGGAAGCGGGGATTCTGATTGTTACAGGGGATACGAAGGTTGTGGAACGAGGTGCAGTAGACGGCTTGTTCATCAATACTGCTGGCGTTGGCGTTGTGCCGGAAGGACTAGATGTGACAGCGCGCGGGGCTAGAGTGGGGCAGCATATTTTAATCAGCGGCTTTTTAGGAGATCACGCCTTAGCGGTCATGGCGGAACGTCATGGACTGATGCTGCCGGAAGCGGTGCGAAGTGATTGCGCTCCCTTGGCAGCTATGCTGCAGGATGTGTTGGCAGAAGTTCCTCAAGTAGCGGTGCTGCGAGATCCTACGAGGGGCGGCTTGGCGACGGCATTACAGGAAATCGCCGCGCAAGGAAGCGTGTCCATGGAGCTGGATGAAGCCTTGCTGCCTGTTCGGACGGAAGTGAAAGCTGCTTGTGACTTGCTTGGCTTTGATCCCTTGTATATGGCGAACGAGGGAAAATGTCTTCTCTTAGTAGAACCGGAGGACAGTGAAATGGTCTTGCGCATTTTACAAAAACATGCGCAAGGAAGGGATGCTTGTCGCATAGGAAACGTGACTAATGGAATGGAAGGAAAAGTAAGTATTAGGACTTTGATCGGAGGCATAAGACTTTTAGCTCAACTAGAAGGGGACCAATTACCAAGAATTTGCTAAATGATATATTTCTCATATTTATATGTTGACTGGTTAGTCTGTATGGCGTAATATAGTTAAAGAAGTTTTCAAAAGAAACTGATTTTCTGTATGCTTTGAGAACAAGTAGTTGCAGGCAAGGCAAGTCTCGGGAGGATGAAAGAAAATGGATGAAATGGTAACCAGATTAACGGCGGAATTTCTTAAGGCGATGGCGCATCCGGTGCGGATTAAAGTGCTCAAGTTGTTATCTGATCAAGAACAATGCGTATGTGACTTGGTGGAAACGATTGGCATTGAACAGTCGAATCTGTCGCAGCACTTAAGTGTGTTGAAAAAGCAGGGGATAATCGAGTCCCACAAAAACGGCACCAAAGTAATTTACAATTTGGTTTATCCTCCTGCAGTTGATATTGTGGACACAGTAGGGCAGGTTTTGCGGGCGCAGATTTTTCAGAGCCAGACGTTGCTGGAGCATTTGTAACTGAAAACACAAAACCCCCGGCAAATTTGCCGGGGGTTTTTAGATTAAACAAGAGAACGAGGGTACGCAGGAGGGGACGTTTACACAGAGTAACAGCGACGGCACGTGAAGTGCTTAGTGCCGGATGCGCCATGGATGGCGTAGCATCCGGTTTCCGATAAATAAGAGGAAGCAGAGAAAACAATGGATTAGGGAAGACTGAGCAGATTGCTTCGTCTCTGCGCTCCTCGCAAAGACGTAAATCCCCCTGGCCCTACGGGCCTTCCCCCTTTAGCAAGGGGGACTTTAATCCTTGCCTCCCTTGCCAAAGGGAGGTGCCGCCACAGCGGCGGAGGGATTTTAAAGTGTTTCATCGACCCCTCAGTCGTACCCTCAGATTCTCATCGCGACTCTTGTTAAAATATCGTTCTTACAGATTTCCCAGAACCGCGCGCACAAGTAGATCGGCGCCGGCCAGATTGGTGGCGACAGGGACGTTGTGGACGTCGCAGACGCGCAAGAGGGCTGTAATGTCTGGTTCGTGCGGCTGGGCGGTCAAGGGATCCCGCAGGAAGATGACGAGGTCGACTTCGCCAGCGGCGATGCGAGCGCCGATTTGCTGGTCGCCGCCCAGGGGGCCGGATAAATAGGTGTGCACGTTCAGATTGAGTTCGTCACGTAAGCGACGGCCCGTGGTAGCCGTGGCTAGTAAAGAGTGGGGCGACAAGAGGGACAGATGTTCACGGACAAAATCCAGCATTTGCTGTTTTTTCTGGTCATGAGCGATTAAAGCGACGGTTTTCATAGCGACACCTCGTTTCAACGTTTTATTTAGCATAGCAGAAATAAAAGCAGAAAGAAATGGGCTAAAAAGGATTTCCTGACTTGGAGAAAGAAGAGACAGTATACTACACTGGCAAAAAGAAAGACTGCATGAGCAAGGAGCAGGCATGAGAAAGATTGGGCTTTTATGGTGTTGGCTTTTAGTGATTTGCGGCGTGTTAACGGGCTGCGGACCTCAATATGCCGGCTATATTGATTTTTCTAAAGGCGCGAGAGTGGCGGCCCCTGCGGTAACAACGGAAGAAAAGCCGTTGCGCATTGCCATTACGTCGGTGCTGTCGCCGCAGGAAACCATAGGGTATTATCGGCAGTTGGCGGACCATGTGACCCGCAAAATGGGGCGGCCGATGGTATTGGTGCAACGAAAAACCTATGAGGAACTCAATTCGCTTTTGGCGAATGATCAAGTAGATTTGGTGTTTCTTTCTACTGGCGCTTATGCGGCCTATCGGGGTATTACGCCGATTGAGATGCTAGTGATGGTGGAATGGCAAGGGCATTCCCGGTATCGGACAGAAGTCATCGTCCATAAAGACAGCCCCTATCAAAGCCTGGAGGATTTGCGGGACAAGGTGTTTGCCTTCACGGATCCGCTGAGCCTTTCGGGGCATGTGATGGTGACAAACTATTTGTGGGAGCGACAGGAACGACCGGAAAAATATTTTCGGCGTTATATTTATACTTCCAGCCATGACAAGTCGATTTGGGCGGTGGCTAATCGCGTAGTAGACGGCGCCTGCATGGACAGCATGGTGTATGAATACGCGCAAGAGAAGAATCCGGATTTGGCGGCGCAGATTAAGGTGATTGCGCAGTTCCCGCCTACGCCGACAGGGCCTGTGGTAGTCAATAGGCATTTACCTTTGGAACAGCGGCAACGGCTGCGGCAAGTGTTTTTGCAAATGCACGAGCATCCGGAGCTTCATGAAGCTATGCGTTCGCTGCAGACGGATCGCTATGTGCCGCCGCGACCGGAAGAATACGAACCGCTGCGGGAGCTGTACGATCATATGCGAGGTCTGTCATGAAGCGTCTGCGTCAGTTGAGTATTTATTATAAAATCAATGGTATTACTATCAGCATGCTGGTTTTTTTCATACTTTTTTCTGGCTGGCTGGTGCGCGGCTTTACGGCGGATGTCTTAGGAAAGCAGATTGAACAGCGCGGCTTGGAAACAGCGATTTATATTGCTACCCTTAGCGCCGACGACGTAGTGGTGGATAACTATTTCGCTTTGCATGAGCGCATTAATACGAAAAAAAATAATACCGAAGATGTGCGCTACATTATCATTGCCGACCATGCCGGCAATCCGGTGGCGCATACTTTTGGAGCTGTGCTGCCGGCGGGACTGCCTGGCAATACAGCGGAGCTTTTGGTTGACGGCGCGGATCATTCGGTGAATTTGTTTGACAGCAATGAAGGGCCGGTGCGGGAGGTGGTAGCTCCCATTGACAGCAATGCCAATATAGGCTTTGTGCGTGTCGGCATGTCGGAGAGGAATATGCAGCTTTGGCTGGATCGGAAGATTCGGGAGCTTTTAGTGTGGTCTCTGCTTATCGGCCTAATCGCTGTTTCTTTTGCTACGCGGATGGCGCATGTCATCATGCGGCCTGTAGGGCATTTGCTCAGTGCGGTGCGAGCTATTCGCGGCGGAGACTACTCGGCGCGGGCCAAGGTGGAAGCGGCTGACGAAATGGGGCAGCTGGCGCATGCTTTTAATGATATGGCGACGTCATTGCAGCAAAAAGAGGCGGAAAATGACAGACTGTTGGATGCGTTGCGCGAAAAGGAAGCGCGGCGCGCCGAATTGATTAAACGGCTTTTTAGCGTGCAAGAAGAAGAGCGCAAGCGCATCTCTCGGGAACTGCATGACAGCACGGGACAGTCGATAACGTCCTTGTTGGTATACATGAAATTGTTGCTTTCTAAAACGGTTGATGAAAAGCAACGGGAGCTGCTGCTGGGAGCGCGTGACGTGGTGTCCGGCGTTTTAGAGGATATGAAACAGATGGTCGTAGATTTGCGGCCGCCCATCCTGGACGATCACGGCATTGTAGCCGCCATGGCCAAGTACTTGCAGGCCTGGGGCGAGCAAGTCGGCGTAGAGGTGTCTTTCCGGGCGCCGGAGGATAAATTGATTGTCAGTGATGAAACCGGTTTGACCTTGTATAGGGTGTTGCAGGAAAGCTTAACTAATGTCGCAAGACATGCCCAAGCGTCTAGAGTGGATGTGGTATTGGGCTTGGTAGCAGGTGAGTTGATGCTGGAAGTCAGTGATGACGGCGTGGGCATCGCCCCGGGACGTCTGGAGGATGCCCGCAAGAATAACCATATGGGCGTATTCGGCATGCGCGAGCGAGTAGAACTGCTGGGAGGCAGGCTGCTGGTTCGTTCGCAGCCTGGCGGCGGTGCGACGGTTTGTGTGCGGTTGCCTGCATTATGGGAAGGAAGTGGAGTCAATGAAGAATCGCATACGGATCATTCTAGCGGATGATCATAGCGTGTTGCGTGTGGGATTGAAAATGCTGCTGGAAAGCGAATCTCATTTTTCCGTCGTCGGCGAGGCGGCAGACGGCGAGGAACTGCTGATTCTGCTGGAAAAGACCGCTGTCGACGTGGTGGTAGTGGACTTGTCCATGCCCAAGATGGGTGGTTTGGAATGCATCAAGGAAATTCGCAGCCGAGGCATGGATGTAAAAATACTGGTTTTGACCATGTTTGGCGATGAAACCTATATCCGCGAGGTCATGCAAGCCGGCGCCAACGGCTATGTGGAAAAACAGGCGGTGGATGCGGAACTGTTTGCGGCGCTAAAAGCGGTAGCGGCAGGCCAGTTTTATTTGAGTTCTAAAAATTCGCAGGCGCTGTTGAACTCGCTCTTTACAGCGGCGCCGCGTCCCAGCGGCCAGGATCCTTACGAGGTTCTCAGCGTTCGCGAAAGGGAAGTGCTGAAGCTGTTAGTACGAGGCTATTCGCTTTCGGAAATCGGCGCTAAGCTTTTTTTGAGCGTAAAAACGGTGGATACCTATAAGACGCGGTTGATGGAAAAATTGGGGTTAAGTAAAAAAAGCGAGCTTGTGGAATATTCACTAAAACACGGATTACTGTCAACCAAGGACATTTAAATTGATTAAAAATTCAAATAAATTAAAATTAAGAAAGATGAAGCGCCAAGACAGAGAAATTTATATTTTTATTGCAGAATATGGCGGTTAGCAAAGCTAGAAAAGGCGAAGGTCTTGGTTTTACTATATTTGTGGACTCAAACCTGCAGTGGGTGATAAGAACTGCGGGCGTTGGGACGGTGAGAGGAGGCCTTGACAATGCCTTCAGGATGTACTATAAAAATATTGGGAAAATTTAAAGCCTATCGGTATATTTGCAACAATAGCCATACAAGTGCATACTCTGGATTTGGAGAAAAGAGAAGTCCGAAAACACCATGTTTTTGCCTATATGCACATGGTCTTTTCGGGCTTTTTAATTCGCCAGGGCAAGGTTGAAGTGGCGGCCGAGCAGGCTGATAATTTACGATATGAGGAGGAAAGGCAATGGATCAGGCGACAGTGGTAGTCATTGGCGGAGGTGCCACGGGCACTGGGATTTTCCGCGATTTGGCCATGCGTGGCGTGGATGTCGTATTGCTGGAACAAAAGGACTTAGCCTATGGAACCAGTTCTCGGTTTCATGGCTTGCTGCACAGCGGCGGACGTTATGCAGTCAAGGACGCCGAGGCGGCGCGGGAGTGCATTGAGGAGAACAAACTGCTGCGGACGGTAGCGAAGCATTGCGTAGAAGAAACAGAAGGTCTCTTTGTCCGCTTGCCGGAAGACGACGAAGCTTTTGAGCACAAATGGGTGGAAGCCTGTGCAGCGGCAGGGATTGAAACAACCCAGATTTCCAAAGCGGAGACGCTGCGTTTGGAGCCCAATCTGACCGGGAAACTGGTCAGCGCTTATAAAGTGCCTGATTCGGCTATCGACGGCTTCCGTTTGGTTTGGCAAAATGTGCAGTCCGGGCGTCGTTACGGCGGCCGGGTATACACTTACTCTGAAGTGGTCGGCGTAGAGCAGAGCAACGGCAAGGTAACTGGGGTAACTGTACGCAACACCTTGAACGGCCAGGAAAGCAAAATATCCTGCGAATTCTTGGTGAGCGCCGCCGGTTCCTGGGTTGGCGAGTTGGCTGCGTTGGCAGGTATTAAGGTGCATGTCCAGCCTGACCGTGGCACCTTGATTGCGTTCAACCACCGTTTTACCAATCGCGTTGTCAACCGTCTGCGCCCAGCAGGGGACGCCGATATTTTCGTGCCTCACGGTTCCATCGTCATTTTGGGAACCACCTCCTCGCCGGCGGAGCTGCCGGACGATACCATTCCGAAGGCCGAAGAAGTGCTGGCCATGCTGGACGTGGGCGAAAAAATGTTTGAAGACGTACGGAGCTATCGCTTGCTGCGCGCTTTCACCGGTACTCGGCCTCTTTATAGTGCGGATCCGTCAGCCATTGGCCGGGCGGCTTCGCGTAACTTTACGATCTTGGATCACAGCAAAGAGGGTTTGCAGGGCTTCGCCAGCATCGTAGGCGGCAAGTTCACGACGTATCGCCTGATGGCGGAAAAAATGGCCGACTTTGTTTGCGCTCATTTGGGCGTTACCACTCCTTGCCGGACGGCAGTAGAGCCGCTGGTTTCTGATGTGGACGCAGCAACGATGGCCCGGGCCCGCAAAGCCTTCCCGGCTTTTGGCTCGCGCTTAGCGGCGGACCGTCTGGGAGATTCTTTGGCCCCGGTGGTGGAAGCCATGGAAAAAGATCCGGCGAAGAGCCAATTGGTTTGCGAATGCGAATTGGTTACCTTGGCCGAAGTAGAGCATGTAGCATCTGACGCTACCAGCCATCAATTGACCGACGTGCGTCGCCGGACTCGTATGGGCATGGGAACCTGTCAGGGCGCTTTCTGCGGTCTGCGCGGCGTTGGCGCCATTCAAACCGCCGGCTTGTTCCCTGAACGGGAGCCTGCCGATTTGTTCCATGATTTTCTCCAAGGACGCTGGAACGGCATTCGGCCGATGCTCTGGGGAAAACAGGTCAAAGAAGCCGAGCTAATGCGCGGCATTTACGAGGGAACGCTGAATGTGAGAGGAGAAGTGCCGGGACATGAAAAGTGATGTAATTGTAATCGGCAGCGGCATGGCTGGCTTGATTGCCGCCGCAGCCGCAGCGCAGCGAGGCAAAAAGACGACGCTTTTGAGCAAAGGCGCGGGTACCTTGGTCATCGGCGGCGGAATTGTTGACATTCTCGGCTATACCGAAGCAGGCAAAGCCATTTTAAGCCCTGGAGCGGCCGTGGAGCAGGCGCAAGAAGCGCATCCTTACGCTAAGCTGGGTTTGGAGAACGTCAAGCAGGCAGCTAAATTCCTGCAGGAAATTTGCGAGCAAGAAGGCTACGCCTATGTGGGCGACCTAGAACACAACCAGTGGGTGCCCACAGCGGCAGGAACGCTGAAGCCTACCTGCCTGGTGCCGCGGACGATGGACGCCAGCCGTCTTTGCGAGGCCGAAGAAATTGTCGTCGTAGGCTTGAAAGGCTTGAAAGACTATCCGACAGAACTGATCAGTAAAGGCTTGGAGCGGCTCTTTGGAGCCAATGCCAAAGTGACGCAGGTGGAGATCGCCTTGTCTGTGGAGGATGGCCGCGATGTTACGGCTTTGGATATGGCTCGCTGGCTGGACAGCAAAGCGGGGCTGGAAGAGTGCGCCGTCAAGCTGCGCCAAGTTGTTAAAAGCGGGGCTACGTTGATTATGCCGCCGGTTTTAGGAACCAAGCCTTCTTACTATGCTTTTGAAACCTTGCAGGAAGCGACAGGCTGTCATATTATTGAAACTTCGTCCATGCCGCCGGCTGTGACCGGTTTGCGTTTGCGCAAAGCGCTTTTAGCTTATGCCAAGCGGCAGGGCGTAACTATTGTGGATAATGCCGAAGCGGTGCGGGCGGATGTGAAGAACGGACGCTGCACAGCTATCTATACCCAAGGCTTCGGGCGGGAGCATGGCTATGAAGCGGCCCAAGTCATTGTGGCTACCGGCGGTTTGTACGGCGGCGGCTTGGTTGCTGAACCAAATGTCGTTCAAGAACGTATCTTCGGTCTGCCTGTCGGAGCGCCGGAACAGTCCGAATTCTGGGGCATTCAAGAGTTGTTTTCTCCTGGAGGTCAGCCTTTTGCCAAATTTGGCGTTGCTGTAGACGACACGTTGCGTCCGGTAGATGCTGCCGGTACAGTGTTGTTGGAAAATGTGCGTTTTGCGGGACGAAATTTGGCAGGGTATGACTTCAGCTATGAAAAATCAGGCAATGGCGTGGCGCTGGCAAGCGGCTACTGCGCCGGCATGACGGTGTGAGGAGGAAGGAAACGACATGGCTAAACATCGGATCAATCCGGACGATTGTATTGCCTGCACTACCTGTGTGGCGCATTGTCCTGTAACAGCGGCCACCCGCAAATTTCGCGGACCTAAAATGCTGGGGCCGGCTTTGGAGCGCTTCCGCATTTCAGAGGAAGACTATGAACCATCTTTGGAGTATTGTTCAAACTGTAAGAATTGCGACTTGTCTTGCCCGTCCGGCGTGCCTGTTTCTACGCTGAACATGCTGGCTAAGGCCGCCTATTACAAGAAAAACCCCCAGAGCATGCGGGATCATATGCTTTCGCATGGTGAAAATATGGCTAAGATGGTCAATGCCATTCCCTTTGGGGCGGCGCTGGCCAATGTGGGCATGCACAACCCGGTTTCCCGGGCGGCGATGAAGCAAATCGGCATTTCCGATAAAGCTCCCATGCCGACGTATGCTGCGACCAGTTTTGTAAGCTGGTTCAAAAGCCAGAAGCAAACTCCGAGCGAAGAAAAAGTCGTCTTTTTCCCGGGCTGCTTTATTAACTACAATCAGCCGCAAGTCGGCAAGGACTTGGTAGCGGTGCTACAGCACAACGGCATTGAAGTAATTGTGCCGGAAGAATTCGTTTGCTGCGGGTCGCCGCTGGTGACTGGCGGCTACCTGGACGAAGCGGAAAGCAACGCCCGGAAAAATGCAGCGGAGATTGCCAAATGGGCGGCTAAAGGCTATAAGATCCTCACGGCCTGCACCAGCTGCGGTCTGATGCTGAATCAAGAATACCAAGAATTGTTCCCTGCGATTGAAGGCTTGGCTCAAAACGCGCTATCCCTGTACGACGCCTTTGAATTTTTGGCGGAGCGCGCCGCGGAAGGCAAGCTGAAAACCGACTTCGCTCCGGTACAGGAACATTTTATGTACCATGTGCCTTGCCATCTGCGGGTGCAGGGCATCGGCCTGCCAGCCTTGACGCTGCTGCGGCAAATTCCCGGTTTGTCCATCGAAGAAGCCGACGCCGGCTGCTGCGGCATTTCCGGAAACTACGGCTTCCGGGATGAAAAATATGAAATCTCCATGGCTGTGGGCGCGGAGCTTTTTCAGCGCATCAAAGACAGCGGCGTAAAAACAGTAGTCTGTGACTGCGGCACTTGCCGGTTGCAGATCGGTCATGGCAGCGGCGCTGCCACGGCGCATCCTGTCAGTATTTTGCGCAAGGCGTACCAACTATAAATGAAACAAACTATAAAGAAAAGAATAACTATTCTTGCTTTTTCAGTTATAAAAAGTAAGTGAATAGAATACCGGGCTTTTTCGTTTATATTTTGTGAAAAAGCAGGGAAACCTGGCTTGCAGCAAGAAATACCATTAATATGCGGCAAGGATATGTGGTTCCTGCCAACAATTTGTTTGCGTAAGCAGAAAGGGTGGTCAAAGATATATGTTCAAAAAAACCAAAATTGTGTGTACCATGGGACCCAGCACTGACCAGCCGGGGATTGTGGAAAAGATGCTCGAAGCGGGCATGAATGTAGCGCGTTTCAATTTTTCCCATGGTTCGCATAAAGAGCACCAGGGACGTATGGCGCGAGTACGGGAAGCGGCGGCCAACGTCAACAAAAACGTGGCTATTTTGCTGGATACTAAAGGCCCGGAAATGCGGCTAGGCCTGTTTAAGGACGGCAAAGTGGAACTGGTGACCGGTCAGAAGTTCGTGCTTACGGCGGAAGTGATCGAAGGTACCGTCGAGCGGGCTACTGTCAATCATCCCGGCTTGCCGGAAGACGTGAAAGCGGGCGATACTATTTTGCTTTCCGACGGCCTTGTCAGTCTGGTTGTTGAAGCGGTAGAAGGCGCGGAAATCATCACGACGGTGCAGAACAACGGCGTCATCGGCAATCGCAAGCGCGTCGCCGCTCCTGGCGTAGCAGTCAATCTGCCGCCTCTTTCCGAGCAGGACGTAGCGGACATTCGTTTTGGCTTGACCCAAGGCATCGATTTTATTGCGGCTTCCTTCATTCAGCGGGCGGCGGACATTCTGGCCATCCGCAAGATTTTGGAAGACGCTGGCGCGGAAGTGGATATCATCGCCAAGATTGAAAACGTCGAAGGCGTACGCAACATGGACGAAATCCTGCAGGTTGCCGACGGTATCATGGTCGCTCGCGGCGATTTGGGCGTGGAAATCCCCGCCGAAGACGTGCCCCTCATCCAAAAGGAACTGATTACAAAATGCAATACCGTGGGCAAGCCAGTTATTACGGCTACGCAGATGCTGGAGTCCATGGTCAATAACCCGCGGCCGACTCGGGCGGAAGCCAGCGACGTAGCCAATGCCATCTTTGACGGCACCGACGCGATTATGCTCAGCGGCGAAACGGCTTCCGGCGACTATCCGGTGGAAGCGGTGGAAACCATGGCGCGCATTGCGGTGCGTACGGAAAAATCTCTGCCTTATGCGGAGATCTACACCTCCCGTGGCGCTCTGGCTAACCAGGTGACCACGGAAGCCATCAGCCATGCGACGGTGCAGATTGCGCAGGAGCTGTCGGCTGCTGCGATTGTTACGTCCAGCGAAAAGGGCTACACAGCGCGGATGGTCTCCAAATACCGTCCGAAGGCGGCTATTGTGGCTGTGTCCCAGCATCCGGCTACCATTCGCCGTATGCAGCTGTATTGGGGCGTCGTGCCGGTGCCTGGCAACGCTTCCTGCGGTACTGATGAAATGGTGGAAAACGCGGTAGAGGGAGCCTTGGAGTCCGGCGCCGTCAACCCCGGTGATTTGATTGTTATTACGGCTGGCGTGCCCTTGGGCATGTCGGGTACGACCAATATGATCCGCGTTCATGTGGTAGGCGACGTGCTGCTCAGAGGCATCGGCCTGGGACAAAAAGCGGCTACAGGCAAGGTTTGCGTGGTGAATTCCGCAGCGGACCTGGTTCGCTTCAAAGCTGGCGACGTCATGGTTGTGAACAGCGTCCATGAAGAAATTGCCGCCAGAGCTTCCGAAGCGGCAGCTATTGTGGCGGAAGAAGGCGGTCTGACCTCTCCGGCGGCGATTGTGGGCATCAGCTTCGGCATGCCGGTTCTTGTGGGCGTAGCAGGCGCTACCACGCATCTGCCTGAGGGCATGCTGATTACCGTCGACCCGGTACGCGGCCAAGTGTATCAAGGCAAGGCCAACGCGCGCTAACGCGACTTTTGCGTTAGGGCGATTAGGATATGGCTACTATAGCTAAAAGATAAAAAACAGGGGGTATTTGAACAATGGCAACAAAAGTAGGTATTAATGGATTTGGACGAATCGGGCGCAACGTATTTCGTGCGGCTCTGAACAATCCTGCAGTGGATATCGTCGCTGTCAATGACCTGACCGACGCCAAAACACTGGCGCATCTGCTGAAATATGACTCCGTACAGGGCAACCTGGATATGGACATTCATGCAGAAGGCGACCAGATCATGGTCAACGGCAAAGCCATCAAAGTGCTGGCGGAAAAAGATCCGGCTCAGCTTCCCTGGAAAAATCTCGGTGTTGAAGTGGTTGTGGAATCCACCGGCCGTTTCACTGACGCTACTAAAGCCGCAGCGCATCGCACTGCCGGCGCTAAGAAAGTCATCATTTCCGCTCCGGCGAAAAATGAAGACCTGACCATCGTTATGGGCGTTAACGACGACAAATATGACGCAGCTACGCATCATATCGTCTCCAACGCTTCTTGCACCACCAACTGCTTGGCTCCTTTCGCCAAGGTGCTCAACGACAAGTTCGGCATCAAACATGGCTTGATGACCACCGTTCATGCTTACACCAACGACCAGAACATTCTGGATCTGCCTCATAAGGATCTGCGCCGCGCTCGCGCTGCCGGCCTGTCCATCATTCCTACCACTACTGGCGCTGCAAAAGCGGTGGCTCTGGTTCTGCCGGAACTGAAAGGCAAACTCAATGGTTTTGCTATGCGTGTGCCTACTCCGAACGTGTCGGTTGTGGACCTTGTTGTGGACGTAGAGAAAGCTACCACTGCAGAAGAAGTTAACGCCGCGTTGAAAGCAGCTGCGGAAGGTCCGCTCAAAGGCGTACTGGCATACTGCGAAGAACCTTTGGTTTCCAAGGACTTCAACGGCAATGCCAATTCCTCCATCGTTGACGCTCTTTCCACGATGGTTATCGAAGGCACCATGGTTAAAGTAGTTTCCTGGTACGACAACGAGTGGGGCTACTCCAACCGCGTTGTTGACCTGATCGCTTACATGGCGAAAAAAGGTCTCTAAGAAGCAGAAATCCCAGAATTATTGTGCTAGCTAGGAAGGGCCACTTTGTGGCCCTTCTCCTATGAAACTTACCTGAGGAGGCGATACGTTCATGGAAAAGAAGTCCCTCAAAGATATCGTAGTCATGGGCAAAAAAGTATTTGTCCGTGTCGACTACAATGTGCCGATGAAAGACGGCGTCATTACCAATGACAACCGCATTCGGGCTACGCTGCCGACGCTGGAATATTTGCTGGCGCAAAATGCTGCGCTGGTGCTGGCCAGCCATCTGGGCCGTCCGAAAGGCGCGCCAGTGCCGGAATTTACCTTGGCTCCTGTTGCCAAGCGTCTGTCGGAGCTTTTGGGCAAGGAAGTGCTCTTTGCGCCGGACTGCGTGGGCGAAGAAGCGGCCGCTATGGCCAAAGCGTTGAAGCCGGGGCAGATTCTGCTGCTGGAAAACCTGCGCTACCACAAAGAAGAAGAAAAGAACGATCCTGAGTTTTCGCGGCAGTTGGCTTCTTTGGCGGAAGTGGCTGTAAACGACGCCTTCGGCGTTTCCCACCGGGCCCATGCTTCGGTGGAAGGGATCACTAAATACATTCCGACCGTAGCCGGCTTCCTGCTGGAAAAGGAAATCCTTTTCTTAGGGCAGGCTGTCAACAATCCGGTGCGTCCTTTTGTGGCCATCATTGGCGGCGCGAAGGTGTCGGACAAGATCGGCGTTATCGAAAACCTGCTGACCAAGGTGGACCGCCTGATTATCGGCGGCGGCATGGCCAATACCTTCTTAGCGGCTAAAGGATTTGCCACCGGCAAATCTCTGGTAGAAGAAGATAAGCTCGATTTGGCGCGCGAACTGATGGTGAAGGCGAAAAATGCGGGTAAAGAATTGCTTTTGCCTGTAGATGTCACCATTGCCGATCGCTTTGCAGCAGATGCAGCTAATAAAGTGGTGGCGGCTGACGCCATCGAAGGCGACTGGATGGCCCTTGATATCGGTCCTGTCACCAGCAAGGCGTATGCGGAAGCGCTCAAGGATGCCAAGACGGTAGTTTGGAACGGACCGATGGGCGTTTTTGAAATGGATGTCTTTGCTAAGGGAACCGAAGCGGTGGCTAAAGCAGTAGCGGCTTCCGGCGCGAAGAGCATTGTTGGCGGCGGTGATTCCATCGCGGCTTTAGAAAAATTGGGCCTGGCCCGTGAAATTACCCATATTTCTACTGGCGGCGGCGCTTCGCTGGAATTCTTGGAAGGCAAAGTCCTTCCCGGCGTAGCGGCTTTAGCCGACAAGTAACGAAAAGGAGAATGTCTCATGCGCACACCGATTATTGCAGGAAACTGGAAAATGCACAACACCGTGGCAGCTTCGCTGGAGCTGGCGGAAGCCCTTAAGCCTTTGGTAGCTAACGCGAAAGCGCAAGTGGTGGTTTGTCCTGTATTTACCTCCTTGGCAGCTGTAAAAAAAGCGCTGGAAGGATCCAATATCGCTGTAGGCGCACAAAACATGCATTGGGAAGAAAAAGGCGCCTTTACCGGTGAAATTGCTCCAGCTATGCTGAAGGACGCCGGCTGCGAATATGTGATTCTCGGTCATTCCGAGCGTCGACAGTATTTTGCGGAAACCGATGACACGGTCAACAAGAAAATGCATGCCGCTTTTAATCATGGACTGACTCCTATTTTCTGCGTTGGCGAGCTTTTGGAAGAGCGCGAAGCCGGCACAACCGAAGCTGTTTTGGAACGTCAGGTTAAAGAAGGCATGAAAGGCTTGAATGCCGATCAGGCAGCAGCTACGGTTATTGCCTATGAGCCTGTTTGGGCCATCGGCACGGGCCGCACTGCTTCGGCGGAAGACGCCAATGCAGGCTGCGCGTATATCCGCAGCGTCGTCAAAGAAGTCTTTGGCGCAGCAGCAGCCGATGCGGTTCGTATTCAGTACGGCGGTAGTGTCAAAGCGGCCAATGCAGCGGAACTGATGGGCAAAAGCGATATCGACGGCGCTCTGGTGGGCGGCGCGGCGCTGCAGGCCGACAGCTTCAGCGGTATTGTCAATTTCTAAGAAACAGACTGTATGACACACAGGGAGACCGCGAGCAAACGAAAAGCGCGTTCGCCCGGGTCTCCCTTTTTTAAAAGGGGGAACCTTTGTGACCAAACTTAAGACGCCCGTAGCGCTGGTCATTTTGGATGGTTGGGGCTTGGGGCGCCAGGATGACGCCAATAACGCCATTGTGCAGGCAAAAACGCCGCACATGACCCTGTTGTCGGAGATGTATCCCACAACAAGCCTGCAGTGCTCTGGCGAAGCCGTCGGCTTGCCGGAAGGGCAAATGGGCAACTCCGAAGTAGGCCATTTGAACATTGGCGCAGGCCGTGTGGTGTATCAGGAGCTGACTCGTATTACCAAGGCCATTCGGGACGGAGAGTTTTTCAAAAACCCCGTACTGTGCCAGGTGATGGATCAGGTGGCGGCTAAAGGAACTTCACTGCACTTGATGGGACTTCTCTCCGACGGCGGCGTGCATAGCCATGAAAGCCATGTGTATGCGCTGCTGCGGATGGCTAAGGAGCGCGGCATAGAGAAAGTCTATGTCCACGCCTTCTTGGACGGGCGCGATGTGCCCCCGTCCAGTGCGCCGCAATACTTGGACGGTCTGGCGGCAAAAATGCAGGAGTACGGCGTGGGCTGCATTTCGACCATTTCCGGCCGCTATTACGCTATGGACCGTGACAAACGCTGGGAACGGGTAGAAAAAGCCTATCGGACGATGACTTGCCGTGACGGTTTGGCGGCTCCAAGCGTTAAAGAAGCAATTGAACGAGCTTACGAGCGCGGCGAGACGGACGAATTTGTACAGCCTACGGCTATTGCTGGTTGCGGCGACTGCGGCATTCAAGCAGGCGACGGCGCTATTTTCTTCAACTTCCGTCCTGACCGGGCGCGCCAGTTGACTCGGGTATTTGTGGATCCGGACTTTGACGGCTTCAAGCGCGTCTGCGGCGCTGGCGAAGTAGCCTTTGCCACGCTGACCCAGTATGAAGAGTCTTTGGCTGTGCCTGTGGCGTACAAACCGCAGTATCTGAAGCAGACCTTGGGCGAAGTGTTCAGTGAACACGGCTGCCGCCAACTGCGCATTGCGGAAACGGAAAAATACGCCCATGTGACCTTCTTCTTTTCCGGCGGCGAAGAAAAGCCTTTTGCAGGAGAAGAGCGCATTCTTGTGCCTTCGCCCAAAGTGGCTACGTATGACTTGCAGCCGGAAATGAGCGCGGTAGAAGTGACGGATCGTCTGGTAGCGGAAATTAAAGCCGCCAAGTATGATCTGATCATTCTTAATTACGCTAATGGCGACATGGTAGGACACACAGGCAAGCTGGACGCCGCCATTAAGGCGGTAGAGACAGTGGACGTCTGCATGGGCCGCATTACGGCTGCTATGAGGGAGCGGGGCGGCGTCACCTTGGTGACAGCCGACCACGGCAACGCAGAGCAGATGGTGGACCCGCAGACAGGCGGGGCTTATACGGCGCATACTACCAATGAAGTGCCGCTGATCCTGGTGTCTGAAGCCCACAAGGGACAATCCTTGCAGGCAGGAAGTCTGTGCGATTTGGCGCCGACTATTTTGGCGCTGGCAGGCTTGCCGCAGCCTGAGGAAATGACCGGAAAAAGCTTGCTGCAAAAATAATGTTTCTATATATAAGGAGGATATTTGCATGACAACAATTTTAGACGTATACGCTCGCGAGATTCTTGATTCCCGTGGCAACCCGACGGTAGAAGTGGAAGTAACCCTGGACAGCGGCGTTATTGGCCGCGCTGCGGTTCCTTCTGGCGCTTCTACAGGCATGTACGAAGCCGTAGAACTGCGTGACGGCGACAAAGGCCGCTACTTGGGCAAAGGCGTACTGACGGCTGTGAAAAACGTCAACGACATCATTGCTCCCCAGATCGTAGGCATGGATGCATTGGAGCAGATCGCTATCGACGAAGCCATGATCGAGCTCGACGGCACGCCGAACAAAGGCAAGCTGGGCGCTAACGCCATCTTGGGCGTCTCCATGGCTGTGGCCAAAGCGGCTGCGGAAGCCTTGGATATGCCTTTGTACCAGTACCTAGGCGGCTTCAGCGCCCGTGAACTGCCGGTGCCGATGATGAACATCCTCAACGGCGGCGCTCATGCAGACAACAACGTAGACATCCAGGAATTCATGGTTATGCCTGTTGGAGCTGCCAGCTTTGCTGAAGCTCTGCGTATGTGCGCGGAAATCTACCATGGCCTCAAAGGCGTACTCAAAAAGCGCGGCCTGAACAGCGCCATTGGCGACGAAGGCGGCTTTGCGCCGAACTTGGCTTCTAACGAAGAAGCT
The DNA here is from genome assembly GCF_028691475.1 of Anaeromusa sp. NCBI lineage: Bacteria > Bacillati > Bacillota > Negativicutes > Selenomonadales > Sporomusaceae > Anaeromusa > Anaeromusa sp. The sequence continues at coordinate 4,130 of NZ_JAQUZF010000029.1, read as the reverse complement.
ATTGAAGTCATTTTGGAAGCCATTGCCGGCGCTGGCTACAAAGCAGGCGAGCAGGTAATGATCGCCATTGACGCCGCTGCTTCCGAGCTCTACAAAGACGGCAAATACCATCTGGAAGGCGAAGGCGTGGTTAAAACGTCCGCCGAAATGGTTGAATACTATGCGAAACTGGCTGAAAAATATCCTATCATTTCCTTGGAAGACGGCCTGGCTGAAGACGACTGGGACGGCTGGAAACTCCTCACCGAGCGTCTGGGCGACAAAGTGCAGCTTGTTGGCGACGATCTCTTCGTAACCAACGTAGAGCGTTTGAGCCAGGGCATTGCCACTGGTACTGCCAACTCCATTTTGATCAAAGTGAACCAGATTGGTACGCTGACGGAAACCTTCAGCACCATCGAAATGGCGAAACGCGCCGGCTATACCTGCGTCATCTCTCACCGCAGCGGTGAAACCGAAGACGCTACCATTGCTGACATCGCCGTAGCTGTCAACGCTGGTCAGATCAAAACCGGCGCTCCGGCCCGTACGGACCGCGTAGCTAAATACAACCAATTGCTCCGCATCGAAGACCGTCTGTGCGACGTAGCTCGCTATAACGGTAAAAGCGTGTTCTATAACCTCAAATAAGCCAAAGCATGATAAAAGCCGCAGGGAAACTTACGTTTCCTTGCGGCTTTTGCAATGCTAAGGGAGAAGGACGTTTACACAGAGGATCAGAGGAAATGCCAGAGGTAACAGAGGAATGCATGAATTTTCAACAGGAGTAGAGTGAGTAGAGGGAGGGCTCGATGGAAAATTGGATTGAACAAGAGTCTCGGCGAGAATAGGAGGGTACGCAGGAGGGGACGTTTACACAGAGGATCAGAGAAAATGCCAGAGGTAACAGAGAGAACATACAAAAATCTTCTTAGGCGCAAGGCCGTCAGGGGATTCACTAGGCGTATTGGTAAGCAGGGGTTTAACTCCTGCCTCCCTTGCTAAAGGGAGGTGCCGCCACAGCGGCGGAGGGATACGAAAGACTTTCGGATAGCCAACTTATCGCGTCATTGCGAGCGCAGCGCGGCAATCTCCCCGTATCTTAGGATTTATATATTTATCTGGATCTTTTTCGGCATTTCTTTGGCCTTTCTCTGTGTGAAAGCATATCTTTCTCCAAAATAAAAATCCCCTAAGGCGCAAGGCCGTCAGGGGATTCACTAAGCGTATGGATAAGAAAAGCGCTAACTCCTGCCTCCCTTGCTAAAGGGAGGTGCCGCCACGGCGGCGGAGGGATTCGAAAAGGGTTCTTTCGTGCCCTCCCTTTACTCCCTCTACTCCTGTTAATAAAATATTAGATCCTCCGGTACACCGTCGCCACTTGCTCTGCGTCGCGTCCCAGGGCGTGAACGAAGGCCTTCACGACTTCGGGGTCAAAGGCCATGCCGGACAAACTTAAAAGCTCCTGCACCGCCTCAGATTTGGTTTTAACCCAATTCTGCGTGCAGGGGTTGATAAAACGATCATAATGGTTTGCTACGGCCAGAATGCGCGCGCCTAAGGGGATATTAACCCCTTTGAGACGCTTGGGGTAGCCTTTGCCATCCCAGCGTTCATGATGGTACCGTATGTAGGGAATGATTTCTTGGAAGCAAGGTATATTTTCCAGCATATAGCTGCCAGCATTGCAGTGACTTTTGTAAGTAGTAGCCTCCCGCGGCGTCACATAGGGCATTTTGGTGATAACTGCGTTCGGTACGGTCAATTGACCAATATCATGCAGCAAAGCGGCTACGCGGATGCGCTCCAGCTCTTCCCGGGGCAAGCCCAGCTTGGCGGCAATACTCATAGCGTAATTAGCCACTTGGTAACAGTGCTGGTATAATTTGCTGTTTTTCATTTCAATGAGACGCAGGAAAAAATCCAAGGTCTGCCGGTTTGTCTCTGGATCACCGGGGTACATGCCGGGATCATGCAATAATGTAAGCATACTGTCCATAAGCAACCTTTCTAGCGTGCTTGGTGTCAGCCAAATGTAAAGGCATAATAGGAAAAAATTTCTTCAAAGAAGAAATCCCACTCTATGGAAGTTTGGCTGTTGAATGGCAGAATCCTGCCGGCACAGATAAAAAATATACCACTTCCGGGAAAATAAATCAAATGTCCTATTTTTCAAAAAACAGTACATGCATTTTGCAAGGCTGGTTATTTCATGGTACTATAGAACTATAGTAGACTTAATCTATTATAGCATAGCGCAGATAGAGAGGGGATCCGTATGGGCTTAGGAAATTGCTCGGAATGTGGAAAGCTGTACATGGAAAATCAGCAGAAACTTTGCAGAGACTGCTTGGACCGGGTAGACGAAGAAGAAAAGAAGATTGCCGAATACCTGCGAAAAGTAGATAGAGCTGGCGTGCACCAAATTCAGCAGGCTACAGGTGTGCGAGAAAAGACGATTAATCGTATGTTGAAGCAAGGACGCTTGTTTGGAGATTTTACGATTGAATATCCATGTGAGATGTGCGGTGCGATTATTACGGAAGGCCGGGTTTGTGCGCCATGTTTGCGAAGCCTAGGCGGCGATGTAGCATACCAGGAAAAATCCTTGGAGGAGTCGATACGGGAAAAACGTCGCATGTATACTAGTGACCGAAAAAATTAAGTTTTTTTTGCACCAGGGATTAATGTCCCTGGTTTTTTTTTCGATAGAATAAATGAGCAAGATTTGGCAGGCTTGCTAGTGGGGAAAGAGGAGTGTTGATGATGAATGTATCTGGAAGCCAATTTCACGGCATCCTGAAGCTATATGGAGAACAGACCAAAGTCAATCGGACGATGAAAACGGGGGTTGCAGCTGCGGCGAAACCGTCGGATTCGGTTGTTCTATCGCCCAAGGCCCAAGAATTTGCCGGGTTGCTGGCTAAACTCCAGCAGACGCCGGAGGTGCGGCCTGAGGTGGTGCAGCGTCTGTCGGCTCAAGTAGAAAGCGGCGAGTACCGTGTGGACGCCGCTGCAGTGGCAAAGAATCTGCTGGCGGGAGCCGACTGAGAGGTAGGGTGCGCCTATGGAGCTTTGGGACGAGTTGCAGCAGATTCTAGAGGAACTGCTGCAGATATACCAGGCCTTGTTGCAATGCGGCCAGGAAAAAAAGCAGCTCCTGCTGTCGCAACCAGCGCCGGCGGAGTTGGAAACTGTTGTGAAACGCGAAGAAGAATTGCTTTTGCAGGCCGGGATGCTGGAGCAAAAAAAGCAGAAAGTCAGCCGGGCGTTAGCCAAACAGCATGGAAAAGGCGATGTTTTGTTACCGCTGTTCCAGCTTGTTTTGTTAGCGCCGGCTTATTTTATTCAAGATCGCATTCGAGATTGGGCGCGAGAAGTGTCTCCCATACTTAAAGAGTTGCAGGACCTTAATACGATGAACGGGCGTTTTTTGGAGCAAGCAACTAAACTTGTGCAGTATCAGATTAATCTTCTTAGCCAGGTGACGACAGAACTTAACTACGACCCGGAGGGGCAGAAAACCAGGGCCCGCAAGTTTGAAGGCAGAGGGTAGCTTTGTTGTTTGCAGAACGCTATAATGCTATACTTATAGTATTAGGGGGCATGACTTATGACAAATGAAGAATTCCAAACGCTGGTTCTTCAGAAACTGGAAAATCTGGAGAAAATGGAAACACGTGTAGACGGAATCGAAACGCAACTGAAAGAAACGAATGGATTTGTTCAAGCTCTTATTCATCGAACGGACGAACTGGATGCAAAATTTGATGGGCTACTTACTAAAACGGCAACGGTCGCAGCCGTGGAGGAAGTAAAAATTGTTTTAGCGCGAATGGAAAAGAAAATTGATATTTTGAGTCATAGAGTAGCAGCCCAAGATGGAGAAATAGAACTTCTAAAGCTTGTGAAATAATGGAAGCCTCCGGTTTATCCGGGGGCTTGTTTTTAATAGCGCTGTGAGCGAAACGCGGCAATCTATCTTGCGAAAGAGTATGTGTTTTGTTATCTTTAGTTATACAATTTAAAAACGCAAATTGCAAGTGCAAGTTGAACACTTTGGTAAAGTAGAACAGTAGTTTAAATTAAGCAGCATAAATAGAGTCAAGAAAGTCTTCGAAAAGGTCGTCTGGAGTTCGATAACCGAGGCG
>NZ_JAQUZF010000147.1:0-5321 GCF_028691475.1 Anaeromusa sp. | reverse complement strand
CATTACTTTTTCCTGCTGCAATTGAGCTGCAATATGCCGCAGGTTCTGCGTAGCCACTCCATTCGGATACGCAAGGAAAAATGGAACTTGCTGACGCACAGCCTGCAAAACCTGGCGATCATCACAGACAATCCCCAAATGCTCCAAGCGAATCGTCAAAAAGCGTTCGCAGGCCAACGAAAATTTACGCAATACCGAAAACCCTTCGGCTTCATCAAGAGCCCGATTGATAATAACATGAATGCGAGCGCTGCCTTGATGCGCCAAATAGGTTTTTAGCATTCCGTATGCGTCGGTGAGCGCTGTTGGCTCTGGCGTAGTTACCAAGACAATTTCATCCGCCGCCAATACAAACTGCAATACAGTCTGACCAATACCGGCTCCTGTATCCAACAAAATATAGTCAGCCCATTCATCCAAAAGCGCAACCTGCTCCAATAAATATTGACAACGGCCAGCTTCCAAGTTAGCAAGCCGATATAAGCCAGAGGCGCCGGGTAAAAAACGAATGCCCCCCGGACCTTCCAACAAAATTTCCTGAATTGGCACATCTGCATCCAGCAATTGAACCAAAGTATGTTTCGGAGTTGTTCCTAACAAAACATCTACATTAGCCATTCCCAAATCTGCATCAATGACAACTACTTTTTGCCCCAATTCACTTAAAGCTAACGCAAGGTTAACAGTCAGATTGGTTTTCCCCACGCCCCCTTTGCCGCTGGTAACGGCAATGACACGCGCTTGTCTAGCTTCGCGCTTCCCTGCAGCAGATGGCTGCGCCTGCTGCATGATGCGCCGCAAATTTGCCGCTTGATCATACATGTTCGTCATCGCCCCTAAGCAACTCTTTCGCCAGCCAGGCAGGCGATACAATTTGCAAATCATCCGGAACATTCTGTCCATTGGTTACATAAGACAATTTCATGGGAAATTGCTGCAGCACATTTAAAATAACACCGCACCGGCTCGCTTCATCCAATTTAGTAAACAACACTTTATCCGGCGAACAAACGGAAAAACGTTTGGCAATTTCCAGCGCGTCTCGGTTGCAGGTAGTCAAGCTCAGCACCAAATGTTTTTCCGCCTGCGGCACTTGACTCAGAAGCAGTTGCAGTTCTTCCAACTGTTCTTGATTCTTAGGGCTGCGCCCTGCCGTATCCAGCAATACTAATTGGCTTCCCTTACATTTCGCCAAAGCTTTTGCAAGCTCCTGCGGCGCATAAACAATTTCTAATTGCAAACCCATTATTTCTGCATACGTCTTCAACTGCTCTACTGCAGATATACGATACGTATCAGCAGTAATTAACGAAACACGTATGCCCTTTTGCAGCGAAAAATAAGCCGCCAGCTTTGCTATCGTCGTTGTTTTGCCAACACCAGTCGGCCCTAGCAACGCTACGACATGAGGCGCACTGCCGTTTAGGGCAACGCCGGAAACCTTGCCTAAGCCCTGCTCCACCAAGCGTTCCAGACGCTCTGTAAAAGCTGGTTCCGTAAGCGTCCCTTTCCATTGATATAAAACGGGATCTTGGCGGACTAAACTTTCCGCTACTGGTTGCAAGACATCCGCTTGTAGCAGCTTCTCTACCGCCGCCGAAGCAACGGCATCAGCGCCTTGCTTCGATTCATGCAAAGCGCGCTCCAACAAAGAGCGCATCTCCGCCAGTTCTTGCTTCCATTCTGGTTCTGCGGTTTTTGCAGGTGTCAGCGGAACACTCACAGGCGCAACGGTCTCATGAGTCTGTTGCGGCGGTATCACCTCAGCAACAGTCGGCATTGCTGGAGCAACAACTGTTTTGACAGCAGGCGTCTCTAAAAGAGCATCGTCCACGGCTGCCATGACTTCTACCCGTTCATTGCCAAAAAGCCCCAACATGCCTCCGGTTTTGAAACGACGGGTATGTAAAATCACTGCTTCCCTGCCCAATTCCAATTTCACCTTATTCATTGCTTCTTGTACCGATTGACCGGTAAAAATTCGTACTCTCAATTTACACCTTCACCATCCCAAGTGTTTGAATTTGCACGTTGGGTTCTAACTCTGCATAGGATAAAATTATAAGATTTTCAGCTACCCGCTCCGTTAGCTTGCGGAAATACAACCGGCAGCCGGGACTAACCAGCACAATGGGCTGATAACCGATTTCCGTTAATTTAGGAAGCTCTTTGCTCAAGCAATTAACAAGCGCCTGCAGTTTTTGCGGCTCCAGCGCCACAAAACTTCCTTGCTCGCTGCGCTGCACACCGGCGAGAATCAGCTGCTCCAGCTCCTGATCCACAGCCAGGCATACCAAGGTGCCATTAGCGGCATATTGCCTGGAAATTTGCCTAGCAAGGGCTTGTCGGACATACTCAGTAAGAATTTCTGTGTCTTTAGTCATCGCGACATAGTCGCCTAATGTTTCTAAAATAGTAACCAAATCCCGTATGGAAATGCGTTCTCGCAACAGATTGCACAAAACCTTTTGCAATTCTCCCACAGACAGCATGGCAGGAACCAAATCCTCCACCACCGCGGCATGACTTTGTTTCACCGCATCTACCAATGTCTGTGTCTCCTGACGTCCAAGAATTTCCGACGCATGGCTTTTGATCACTTCCGTCAAATGCGTTGTCAGTACGGAAATGGGATCTACTACGGTGTAGCCAGCCAGTTCCGCCTGCTCCCGGTTGCTTTCCTGTATCCAAAGCGCCGGCAGGCCAAAAGCCGGCTCTACGGTTTCCATACCTGGAATGGTTTCCATCGCTGTTCCGGAATTCATGGCCAAAAACTGGTCAAGTAATAATTCTCCCCGAGCCACTTCAATTCCTTTTAGCTTAATCACATAGATATTAGGTTTTAGCTGAATATTATCACGAATTCGTATGGTTGGCACAATTAAGCCCATTTCCAAAGCGCATTGACGGCGAATCATCACAATCCGGTCTAATAAATCGCCGCCTTGACTGGCATCAACCATAGGAATCAAACTATAACCAATTTCCAATTCCATCGGATCTACCTGCAAAAGAGCAACAATATTTTCTGGTTTTTTGACTTCTTCTTTTTCCTGCTCCTCCTGCTGGCTGATTTCCGATACTGCAGCCGATTGGCTGGATCGCCGCAAGATATAACCTACGCCAAAAGTAGCCAGAGACAACCCAATAAAAGGCAGCGTTGGCAGGCCTGGGACTAAGGCCAGCAGCAAGAGCACCGCAGATACAATGAAAAACACCCGCTGGTTGGTAAATAATTGGCTGACAAAATCTTGACCCAAATTGGAGTCCGATGCCGCTCTAGTTACCACAATACCGGTTGCCGTAGAAATTAACAAGGCAGGAATCTGGTTTACAAGGCCTTCACCGACAGTCAATAAGGTGTATTGCTGCAACGCTTGTGTAATTTCCAAGTTACGCTGCACCATGCCAATGACAAAACCGCCGACAATATTAATGATAATGATAACAATAGCCGCGATAGCATCGCCTTTTACAAACTTACTGGCGCCATCCATAGCGCCATAAAAATCAGCTTCTCGCTGTATTTTTTTACGGCGATCCCTAGCTTCTTGCTCATTAATGGTTCCAGAATTCAAATCAGCGTCAATACTCATTTGCTTACCAGGCATCGCGTCCAAAGTAAACCGCGCCGCTACTTCCGCTACACGCTCAGCGCCTTTGGTAATAACGATAAACTGAATGATAATCAAGATAACGAATACAATAAAACCGACCACGGCATTACCGCCGACAACAAAGTTTCCGAAGGCCATAATCACTTCTCCGGCATAGCCTTCCAGCAAAATCAATCTTGTCGCCGATACGTTCAATGCCAGACGGAATAAGGTAGCTAATAGCAATAACGAAGGAAACACGGAAAAGTCCAAGGGCTCTTCATTATAAATAGCCACCATAACAATGACTAGGGCCAATGAAATATTCAAAGCCAAGAGCATATCCAGCAAAAAAGTAGGCAAGGGTATAATCATCATAACGACGATCGTCACAACTGCTACTGCTATGATAATATCGCTATATCGTAAAATTCGATGTAAAATAGTTCCTTGATTCGGCACAATATCCCCTCTTCTTATCTGTTAAAATACGGAGGCGCTCTTTACGACAAACGCCGTTTCAGACGGTATACGTACGCCAAAACTTCAGCTACTGATTTATATAGTTCCGCAGGCACCGCATCTCCCACTTCGGTAGAAGCGTACAACGCTCTTGCCAACGGTTTGTTTTCTACAACAACTACCTTATGTTCTTTCGCAATTTCCTTGATGCGCAACGCGACAAAATCTTGGCCTTTCGCCACGATTTGCGGCGCCGCCATCACTTTATTGTCGTATTTCAAAGCCACTGCAAAATGAGTAGGATTTGTTATAACCACATCAGCCTTGGGCACTTCCTGCATCATCCGCTGCATAGCCATAGCCCGCTGCCGTTCCTTGATCTTCCCCTTAATTTGCGGGTCCCCTTCACTTTGCTTAAATTCCTGCTTTACATCATGCTTACTCATTTTTAAATTTTGACGATATTCCCAATTTTGATACAGAAAATCTAATGCTGCCAAAACCAACATAACTGCACAAATTTCAAAAACCATACCTAAAAGCATCGAAGAAGTAGCTTTTAAAGACGCCCATAACTCCGCATTAATCAGCATGGCGTTATTCAGCAAGTTCTGCTTAATAACGCGATAAATAAAAAAGCCTACTACACCTACTTTAAATAAGGACTTTGCCAATTCTACCAAGGAACGCTTAGAAATCAACCGGCCCATTCCTGAAATAGGATCCAATTTTTCCAGGCTGGGCATTAACGGTTCCAAACTAAAAATGAAACCCACTTGCAATAAATTCATAACCACAGCTGAAAAGGCCAACGTTGCCATAATGGGAAAAGCTGTTTTCAACATAACTAGGACAGCTTCGATGAACAAAAGCTGCAAATCAACAAAGGTCAAGTCCTGAGTTGAGAAGTTGCTGTAAACATGGCGCATAAACAGTCCTAGTTCTTCAAAAATAAAACTGCCCAGCACTTGCAGCACAAAAAAAGCCAAAATAATACTGACGGTTGCATTAATTTCCGTGCTTTTAGCAACTTGGCCTTTTTCGCGCGCTTCCTGCAGCCGCTTGGGCGTAGCGTCTTCTGTTTTTTCCTCATTAAAGAGTTGTAGATCAAACGACCAAGAGATTCGTCCCTGCTGCTCAAGTTCAGCGCAGCGTGAGCAATATCTTGTACATTTCTTGATACATGCCATTAAACGCCACTTCCAAAAATAAAATATAAAAAGGAATTACAAGAGTTAAGACAAATAAGCCTATAAAAATTTT
>NZ_JAQUZF010000146.1:0-5378 GCF_028691475.1 Anaeromusa sp. | reverse complement strand
TTTCGATTGGTGTGTAGCAACTTTAATTGTATGTGAGTTATTTACTTTATGCTCATTTTTTTGTGCAAAAAAATGTTGAGGTAAACATGCTCTTGCGTGCTTACCCCAACATTTATTATAGAACCAATAAAAAGAGGCTGCGGAGCGTCAGCGACAACGATGGGCAGCTTTTGAAGCTTGGCGAGCACCCGGGAAGCCACGGAAAAGGCGGCATGTACCACGGTGTCAGGCAAAACGATAATAAATTCTTCACCGCCGTAGCGGCCGACAAAGCCTTGTTTTCCCACTTCTTTTTGCAAAAGTGCGGATAAAGTTCGCAGCACCTGGTCGCCGCTGGTGTGGCCGTAGGTGTCATTTATTTTCTTGAAATGGTCGATGTCCAGGAGAATCAAACTCAAGGGCTTTTTGGAGTCGCGAGAGCTGCGCATGGCCTGGGTTAGCTTTTGCGTAAGCATGCGGCGGTTTAAAAGACCGGTGAGACCATCGATCATAGCCATTTGCTCGATGACCTTGCGATGCCGTTCTGCTTCTAAAAGGCGCTTGACCCGATGACGCAGAACCAACATATTGCAAGGCTTGGTGATATAATCATCCGCGCCGGCGGCAAAAGCGATGTTAATCGTTTGATCGTCATCGCGGCCGGTGATCATCAGAATGGGTACCGTATGACCCTCTGGGAGGGCGCGCAGGGCGGCACAGGCATTGGGACCGTCGATGCCGGGCATGATAACGTCTAGGAGGACGATATCCGGTTTGTGCTGGCGAAAAAGATCAATCGCCTGATGGCCTGTACTGGCTTCGATAAATTCATAGCCTTCTGAAGCCAAAGCATCGCGCAGCATTTGCCGCAGCATGGGTTGGTCATCTGCAATAAGAATCAGCGGGTGGTTGCGCACAGTAATCTCTCCTGTTCAAAACACAAGTAAAAAGGCGTATAGCCTACAACAGATTTTTTGAAGCGGCGCAGGCGGCGAGAGCCGCTCCCAGAGCGCTGCCTCCTTTAAGGAGCCGCACAGGGATGCGATAGCCATGCTCTTCCAAGGTGACGCGCACCATCGAGGCGTAGCCTGGCAAATGTTCATAAAGTGAGCCGTCGATGGCGATGGGACCGCTAGAACCCAGATGGCGGAACAGTGCTACATAGGTCAAGGCGGCCAGACGGGCGGAACGCCAGGTGGCCCATTGCGCAAGCTGACGGGCGGTTCCGACTACGTCCGGCGGCAAGGGAAAGGGACAGCGTTCGCCGGGATGCAGCCAAGCGGCCAGATGGAACGGAGTGACGCAGTAGGGCTGCTTTAGGCCGCAATGCGGATGTTCTTTGAGGAGTGCTAGCCGAACCAGCTCTCCTAAATAACGTCCAGAGACGCGTTTTTCTAAAGGCTGCTCGCCTGGATGCAGGCTGGCGGCATCTAGAGCGGCGTCAAATTCGTTTCCCGGAATGGCGCGAAAGGCCCCGGATTCCAGGTTTAGCAGCATATTACGGGAGGGCTCGAAGTAGGCTGTGTTATGGCCGGTGCCAAGGATAGAGCCGATTTGCGTGCCTGGCAGCAGATAGGTTCCTGCCAGCAGGGTGGCTATGGTGTCGTTGATAATGGCCACAGGCTGGATTTGCAGACCGGCCCGAGCAAAGGCTTCCCTTAATAGCTGATTAACATCTTGGCCGATAACGCCGGGAGTGGCAATTTCTTTGCTCCAGCGCAGCAGCTGCGCCTGTTGTAGATTGGCCTGCTCGCAGGGAAACGAAAAGGTGTGCCCCAGCGGCAGCCGTTCTTCCGGTTCGACGATATCCGCAGCCAGCGAAGCGAGAAAATCAAAAAGTCCTTCGGCATGGCCCTCGGCCGTCAAATGGACGCCAAGAGGCTTGCTGACCTGCTTTAGTACTTTGTGGCGGCCTTGGCCGCCGAGGCGGATGCGGGCCATTCTAGCGTTGGTGCCGCCAAAATCGAGAGCCACGAAGTCGCCCTCCTCCTGGCCTGTAGCAGGCAGCAAAAAGGAGGGCAGTAAAGACAGAGAAGAGGCGGAGCCAGCCAGCTTGGCGGCCAGGTCTTCCTGAAAAGCGGCGATGATTTCTTCTTGGGCAGGGGGAAGCAGTTGCCAAAGTTGTAGGTCTTGTTTCAAAGAAGGTCACCCTCCCAGTGCTTGAAAGTTGAAATAATATTATCCATACATTCGTTTATTTATGTGCAGAATCCTCTTTTTTACAGGGCAAAGACAGATTTATTTGTTAGCTTTTGCGGCAGTTCAAGGGCGGGTCCTTGCGTTGGGAGTAGGTGTATTTTACAATGGACATAGCTAGGTTTGAGAGGAGGAATGACTGTGAGGATAGCTGGGCTCCTGGGCGGACTTTTGGCAGCTTGGCTGTGTGCAGCCTCCTGTCAGGCCGCAGGACTTACGGTCATCACAACGCTGGAAGAGGGGACGCCGCAACAAGCGGCAGTGGATGTCGAGCAGGCGGTACAGGCGATAAATCGGACCATGCAACAGGTGTATGCTTGGGAGGCGGAACGAACGGTTACGCTTTGTTTGACACCCAACCGCCTAAAATATCAGAACGCCTTACAGCGGCAGTTTGCCATGTCGGAAAGCGAAGCGCTATACTTGAGTCAAAGAACAGCCGGCTGGACGGCGGGGCGCTTTGTCGTGACTAATGTGGAAGGGGTTCCTTCTTCGTCGGCGCGGCGGCGACATTTTATTCATGAGCTGACTCACCAGTATGTATATTCGCTGGTGGATGAGGCGCAGGCAGCGGAGCTGTTGTGGCTTTCCGAGGGCCTGGCGGAAGTGGTCGCCTTTCAGGCCAGTGGCGCTGACGGCCCGGAGGTTTGGAGACAAACGCTGCGGGTGGCGCCGGTTTTGCCGTATTTAAGTCAGCTGCGGCGGCCGGGCTTGTGGCGGCGCACCGCGGAGGTGTACGGGACGCCGGTATGTTATGCAATGAGCGCGTTGGCGGTTTGGCGGCTGGAGGAGAACGCTGGCGCAGGGGCGTTGCGAAAGTATTATCAGCAGCTGCGCGCCAAGCCGGATAAAATAGTTGGTTTTGCCAACGCAACCGGCAGCGACTTGCTGGTGTTTGAAGATGATTTTGAGCGCTGGCTGGCGGAGGAATCGCTGCGGCGAAGTAAGTAAGCTGTGAGTCTGCAGCAGGATGTGCAAGGAGGTTGCGGTATGCGTCGTTATCAAAAAGAGTATTCCCAAGAGCAGGCTGCCTATGAAGAGGCGGCCATGTTTTTGCGCTCTTTAGAGATGCTCCTTTGGACGATGGCCGCCGTGATGGCAGTATGGTTATCTTATCGCGTGGGGCTGCAGTATGTGGAATGGCTGTGGCTGCTTTTTGCAGCGCCCTTCGGGGTGGTGATGCTGGTTATCCGCGCTTTGCAGTATTTGCATAAGCGGATGTTTCAAAGGGAGGCGGCGGTAAAGAAATACCCAGTCTCTCCAACTGGGTATTTGCGGCCGGATGAACAGGGGACGGTGTATGATGAGGCTGGGCGAAGACTCTTGCTTTTGACGGGGCATAGCCTGGCAGGAACTGGGGATGAGCGAATCTTGCGGGTGGATGTTGGCAACCAGTCTGGCAGGACGCTAGAGGGAGTGCTGCTGCGCGCCTTGCTGTATGATCGGCAGGAGCAACTGCTGGGCGTTGTTACCGCAGTCGGTCCTAAACTGGAGGGGGGCGAGGTCTGGAAGGCGGAGGCCCCGGTGAAGGCGCAACAAGCGGTGCGGGCGGTACTTTGTTTTCATGTGCCGCAGGGCGATTGAAGACACTGGAGCAAGGCTGAAGCGACTCTGTATCCGTATTGTTACAATTTTGAATTTTGTATTCAATTTTCTAAAATAAGAGCAATTGCAGGAAGAAACTGAAAGATTGTTGAAATTAATTAAAAATGCAAGAATTGATTTGTGAAATTGCACACGTGCTTTAGGCAACGCTATTTTGGAGGGAAGTCTATTGAGGAAATTGTGGCAGTTGATTTGTTGCTTCTTGCTTGTACTAAGTGTTTTGGCAATTTCGGAAGAAGAGTCAGTTGGACGAGCGGAAAACGGAGTTTCAAAGCGAGTTTTGCTTTTAAACTCCTATGGGCAAAGCTATAAATGGACGCGCAGTATTGTGGACGGAGCCTCCTCGGTCTTGTTGGGGCAAGGTAAGCATGTTGAGCTGAGTGTAGAAGACATGGACAGCAAATATGTCAAAGAGCAGGCTTATTTTCCCCTACTAAAAGAGGTATATGCTTATAAATGGAGGCAGAAGCCGTTTGATCTGATCCTTGCTTCTGATGATACGGCGCTGCAGTTTTTACTGCAGTATCGACAACAGCTGTTTCCGCAAACGCCGGTTGTTTTTTGCGGCGTCAATGACTATGTGCCGGAACTGCTGCAGGGCCAAGAGGACTGGTATACAGGCGTAGCAGAAGTAAGCGACCTGAAGAGCACCTTAGAGACGGCGCTGCATATCCAGCCGCAGGTACGGCATGTGTATGTCATCAATGACAAGACCAATACAGGCCGGGCCATTGACAAAGAAAGGGAAGTGCTGCAAAGCCAATTTCCCCAGCTGCAGTTTCACCGCTTAGAAGGGAAAACGATGACGGAGCTGGAAAATACGGTTTCGTCTCTTGGGGAAGACAGCATTGTGCTGTTGCTGGTCTTTTTCGAAGATGCCCAAGGACAGTCTTTTTCATACCAAGAAGCGGCAGCTCGTTTAGCGGCCCGGAGCAGCGTGCCTGTTTACGGCGCCTGGGATTTTTATTTGGGTCATGGAATTTTGGGAGGCAAACTTGTCAGCGGCTTTGACCAGGGCCGTGTGGCGGCGCAGATGGCCGTGCGGGTGATGGAGGGAGAATCGCCGGCCGCAATTCCCGTAGTACGGGAAAGCATGAACCGTTTTCAATTTGATGATGTGCAGCTGCGGCGTTTTGGCATTGCCAAGGAGCAGCTGCCGCCGGGCAGTTTAATTGTCAATCGTTCCTATAGCGACCAAAAGCAGGTTCTGGTGCTGTATTCGTATGACCCGGATATGATTTGGGAGCAGCACGTTGAGGAAGGTCTGCGCAAGGAGCTGGCGGGAGACGAGTCGATCAAGTTAGTTCATGACTATATGGATGTGCGCCGCAATATTATGCCGGAATACCTGCAGCATCTGTATGAACTGTATCGGACTAAATACAGTCAGAAACATTTTGACGCCATTGTGGCAGTGGATGATGCGGCGTATCAATTTGTGCAGAATTATCGCCAAGAGCTGTTCCCAGGAGTGCCTGTTGTGTTTGCAGGCGTGAATGACGTTGGATCAGTGAGGTCCTTGCAGCCGGGAGATCCGGTGACAGGCGTAGTGGAAAACATTGACTTGCGCGGAACCCTGGAGACCATTGTCGAGGTAC